>DASQBW010000035.1:0-9205 GCA_035635015.1 Draconibacterium sp.
AATCGATATTTCAATTACAAAAGCAATTGCCGGAGTTTTGGTTTCAGTAATAATTTTATTTTGGTTATTATTTACCACGGCAAAATTGGCCCGTAAAAATCAGGGGAAAGCACCTTCCGGTCTTCAAAACCTGATGGAACCTGTTATTATTTTTATTCGAGATGAAATAGCCAAACCAGCCATTGGCGATTACAAATACGAAAAGTTCATGCCTTTTTTACTAACACTTTTCTTTTTTATCCTGATCAATAACCTAATGGGACTCATACCTGTTGTTCCGTTTGGGGCCAACGTTACAGGTAATATATCAGTAACAATGGTTTTGGCTTTATTCACATTTTTTATAACAACCTTAAACGGCAATAAACATTACTGGAAAGAAATATATAATCCAGAAGTACCCTGGTGGCTGAAATTCCCCCTTCCTTTAATGCCCATTGTAGAACTTACCGGAGTTATCACCAAACCTTTTGTACTTATGGTTCGACTCTTTGCCAACATGATGGCGGGGCATTTAATTATAACCGTGTTTGTAGGGCTAATTTTTGTATTTGGCGGCCTGTTCGGAACAGCGGTAGGACTGGGAGTAAGTCCGGTATCGATTCTTTTTTCAGTATTTATTTTATTGCTTGATGTTTTAGTATCATTTATTCAGGCGTATGTTTTTACGCTGCTTTCGGCACTCTATTTTGGAATGGCGACTGCAGATCATCATTAATAAATTAAATTTAAAGCTATGTTATCAGCTATTTTAACAGTATTGCTACAAGCTACAGATGTGATGGCCTCAAAAGTAGGAGGAGCTGAGTTGGGTGCCGCAATTGGAGCTGGCCTGGCAGCTATTGGCGCAGGTATTGGTATCGGTAATATCGGTGCCAGTGCAATGGAAGCTATCGCCCGCCAGCCGGAAGCTTCAGGCGACATTCGGTCAAACATGATTGTATCGGCAGCTTTAATTGAAGGTGTTGCCTTCTTTGCCGTAATTGTGTGTGTACTTATCATTTTTGTGTAGCAAAAAACTTTGGCAACCATCCCGGGGATTGCCCGGGATGCAGTTGCCGTTTTAAAATTTTAAGTTATGGGACTAGTAATGCCAAATCCGGGTACTATTTTTTGGATGGTTATCATCTTTGGAATCGTACTTTATATATTAAAGAAATTCGCATGGCAACCTATTCTTTCAGCCATGAAAGAACGGGAAGAATCCATCTCAACAGCATTAAACTCAGCCGAAGAAGCAAAAAGACAGGTTGCCGGTCTTAAAGCCGACAACGATAAAATTATTGCTGAAGCACGCCGGGAGAAAGAAGCGATTTTAAAAGAAGCCAGAATTATAAAAGATAAAATTATTGCCGAGGCAAAAGATAAAGCTGCATCGGAGGCTCAAAAGAAGATTGACCAGGCACATCTGCAAATTGAGGCGGAAAAAATTATTGCCATCAACCAAATCAAAAAACAGGTGGCAGAGCTTTCAGTAGAAATTGCCGAAAAAGTTCTACGAAAAAAGCTCAGCAATAAATCCGAACAGGAAAAGTTTGTTGATGGTTTAATCGACGACATTAAGCTCAATTAATTATGGACCATAGTGCAATAGCCGTAAGATATGCCAAGGCTTTCTTTTCCACAGCAAAAGAAAAAAACTTACTTGCCAAATTAAAAGTCGACATTCAGCTGATATGGGAAGTCTGCAATACATCAGAAGATTTTATTCTTTTATTGGAGAGCCCGGTTGTTAAATCAGCACAAAAGGCAACTCTTATTAAGAGTATTTTCAACCAGAAGATTGAGGAAATAAGCCTTAATTTCTTATTGTTGGTTGTAAAGAACAGACGTGAGGCACATATTCCCGGCATATGCCGTAATTTTCTGGATTTAACACGCAAAGATCTCAACATAAAATCTGCGGTAATCACAACCGCTTACGAAATAGATACGGCTACCATAAAAAAAGTAGAACAGATGCTGAGCAAAGAGCTAAAGGCCAACGTCGAGTTATCAGCACGCATTAATCCGGATATTATTGGAGGCCTTTTATTGCGCCTCGATGACAAACAATACGACGCCAGCGTCTCAACCCAATTAAAAAAATTAAAACAAAGCTTGTTAAAAACAGAGCTATAAGCTACTGGTTCAAGAAAAATAAAATGATATGGCTAATATAAAACCTGCTGAAGTATCAGCGATCCTAAAACAACAACTCGAAGGATATAATTCGGTGGCCGAATTGGAAGAAGTAGGCACCGTATTGCAAGTGGGAGATGGAATTGCCCGTATTTATGGCCTTTCGAACGTAGAGTCGAACGAGATGGTCGAATTTGAAAGTGGCATGAAAGGCATTGTTTTAAATCTTGAAGAGGACAATGTTGGAGTTGTGCTGTTAGGACTTTCAGAAGAAATTAAGGAAGGCGATACCGTAAAACGTTTACGCCGAATTGCATCAATCGAAGTGGGAGAAAACGTTTTAGGTCGCGTAATTAATACCATAGGCGAACCGATTGATGGAAAAGGCGCTTTAACCGGTGAACTGTTTGAAATGCCTTTGGAAAGAAAAGCACCGGGTGTTGTTTTCCGCCAGCCGGTAAAACAACCACTGCAAACCGGGATTAAAGCTATTGATGCTATGATTCCAATTGGTCGCGGACAACGTGAATTAATAATTGGCGACCGTCAGACGGGTAAAACAGCAGTGGCCATTGATACCATAATTAATCAACGCGAATTTTACGAGCAGGGAAATCCGGTTTATTGCATTTACGTGGCTGTTGGTCAAAAAGGCTCAACCGTCGCAAATATCGCTGCTACGCTTGAAAAAGCAGGAGCAATGGATTACACCGTAATCGTGTCGGCTACGGCAGCCGATCCTGCAGCATTGCAATTTTATGCACCTTATGCAGGTGCTGCAATTGGCGAATATTTCCGCGATACCGGTCGCAATGCATTAATTGTATATGATGACCTTTCGAAACAAGCAGTTTCCTATCGCGAAGTATCCTTATTGCTGCGTCGTCCTCCTGGCCGTGAAGCTTATCCGGGTGACGTTTTTTACTTACACTCGCGATTATTGGAACGCGCAGCAAAAATCATCGAATCAGATGAAATTGCAAAAGGAATGAACGACTTGCCCGAATGTTTAAAAGATAAAGTAAAAGGTGGTGGCTCGTTAACTGCATTACCAATTATTGAAACACAGGCAGGAGATGTCTCCGCATATATTCCTACCAACGTAATATCCATTACCGATGGACAGATCTTTCTGGAATCGAACTTATTTAACTCCGGTATTCGTCCTGCCATTAATGTTGGGATTTCGGTATCGCGTGTGGGAGGTAGTGCCCAGATTAAATCGATGAAAAGGATTTCGGGAACTTTAAAGCTCGACCAGGCACAGTTCCGTGAACTGGAAGCATTTGCCAAGTTTGGTTCTGATCTCGATGCCGCAACCATGCGTGTACTCGACAAAGGACGCAAGAATGTGGAAATTCTTAAACAAGGCCAGTACTCACCAGTAAAAGTAGAACATCAGGCCGCTATAATTTACTGCGGAACCAAGGAGTTACTCCGAAATGTTCCGATTGATAAAGTTAAAGAGTTTGAGGCTAATTTTCTGGAAACAATGGAAATGGCGCATCGTGAGGTTCTGGACGAGTTAAAATCAGGAACCCTGAACAGTAATATTGAGGAAACTTTAAGAAAAGTAGCTGCCGAAACAGCAGCGAAATACAAATAACAAGGACTGATATATTGATTGGGAAAGACTGAATTCAGTCCTTCACCAGATCAATCCTTCAATCAATTAGATATGGCCGGATTAAAAGAAATACGCACACGAATAACATCGGTTAAAACAACCAGGCAGGTTACCAGTGCCATGAAAATGGTTTCGGCTGCCAAACTGAAAAAAGCACAGGATGCCATATTCCAGATCAGACCGTATGCGGATAAATTACACGAGATACTTACTTCGCTAAGTGCCAGCTTGGATGCTGTTGAGGATTCGGTTTATACACAAGCGCGAGAACCTAAAAGAATTCTTATTATCCTAATATCTTCGAACCGGGGGTTATGTGGTGGTTTTAACACGAACATTACCAAAAAAGCGGTTGAACTGGCTAACGATAAATATGCCAAACAAAATAAGCTGGGCGACCTCGAGTTTATGTGTATTGGTAAACAAGGAAACCGGCAATTAAAGCATCGTGGATTACATGTTGTTGCCGATGAAAATGAATTGTTTAACGAACTCACTTTCGAGAATGTATCACGTGTTGCAAAAGAATGTATGCTTGCTTTCTCCGACAAGCATTACGACCGCATTGAATTGGTTTACAACCAGTTTAAAAATGCTGCCGTCCAAAACCAGACATGTGAGCAGTTTCTTCCTGTAGAGATGGAAGAGGAAGCTAATGAAAGCCATTTTAATTTTATTTTCGAACCATCAAAAGAGTACATCATTCAGGAGTTGATTCCACGTTCGTTAAAAATCCAGTTCTATAAGGCCTTGCTCGATTCGCATGCGGCGGAACATGGTGCGCGAATGACTGCTATGCACCAGGCAACAGATAATGCAACAGACCTGATTCGTTCGCTTACTTTGGAATACAACAAGGCGCGCCAAGCATCAATTACCAACGAAATTCTTGAAATTGTAAGTGGTGCCGAGGCATTAAGCGGATAGACCTTTAATTCATTTATCGCAAAAAAATCTCTTTCAAAGGGATTTATTAACCTGAATTCGGTTTTATTTCAGCAACAAATTCGGACATCTATTATACCGTTGTTATACAATCTGGTAATTCGTTCTAATAAATTCAAATTAGTAACTTCTTACTCCGCCATTCCGTGGAATAAACATTACCTCAGAGGGTCTCTCATAAACCTGTATCTTTGAGGTTTACAATACTTTTATTTTCTTTTTAACACTGTATTGCGTAAATTGTATAATAGCGCCCGTTAGTTAAGTGAGATAAAACCAGAATTTTTCTAAACAATTAACTAAAGATTACATTATGAAAAATTTTGCCTTATTGATGATCTTAACCCTCCTTGCAAGTACATCATTTGCTCAAAAGAAAAATGGCACCGTGTTTATCGAACACGAAACTATTGACAAAACAAGAGCCTTATGGGATGCCGTTAAGAAGGGCGACACTGAAAAAGTTAAAACCTTTTTTGCTGACTCGGTAGTGATTGTAAGAAACGATGATGACTGGAAAACCACGAGCGATAATTTTAGTAAAAACACTAGTTGGTGGAAGGAGAATATAGTAAATTTTGACATAAAAGATTCTCCCGGTGCTTTTCCCGATGCAATAGAATATGAGGACGGAAAAATGTGGGTTCAGGACTGGCTGTTTCTAACCGGAACACACGAAAAAACAGGTATAAATCTGGATTTGAATCTGCACTGTTTATATGCTTTCGACGATGACGGAAAAATTACCGCCTTTATACAGTACTACAATAATGATGTTTTTGAAGACATCACAAACGCACAAACTACCCGCGAAAACGGGGAGGTTTATATCAACCATCCTCACATAGCAACGGTAAGAAAACTTTTAAATGCCTATGCAGCAGAAGATATTGAAACTGCAAAAACCTTCTTTTCTGAAGATGCAACATTTAATAGTTTGGCAGGTGGCTGGGAAGAAAGTATGAATCTGGAAGAAAGAACCGAAGATGTTATAGATCATTTTGCCACCCGAAAGGATATACATTTCGAGCAAATAGGGTATCCGGATTGTATTTTTTATGCACTGAATAACGGTTACGTGGTTTATTCGTGGTGGAATTATTCGTATACCGAAGAAGAAAGCGGAAAAGAAGTGGAGATGCCACTAATGCTGTCGCATTCATTTAATGATGAAGGGAAAATTGTTCGGGAAATGGCCTACTACAGTACGAACCATTTAGAAGAATAATAAAAATTGGGATAAAAAAAGGAAGTGATCATTTTGAATACTTCCTTTTTTTGTGAGGCATACTGGATTCGAACCAGTGACCCCTACCCTGTCAAGGTAATGCTCTAAACCAACTGAGCTAATGCCTCCTGTAAAATAAAAATAGCAAAAAAAGGATTGCCTCACGACAATCCTTAACTATTTTTCAACTTAACTATACACCAATCCAAAGATTCAGTATCGACAACAGAGCTATCAGCCACATTAACCACGATATTTCTTCAAACTTACCAGCCACGGCTTTTAGCAAAACATACGAAATAAAACCAAAAGACAAACCGATGGAAATACTATACGTAAGCGGCATAAGAATGATGGTGAGAAATGCAGGAATTGCTTCAGAAAAATCGGCAAAATTTATCTGTTTGATATTTTTAAACATATAAACACCTACAATTACTAGTGCCGGTGCAGTTGCATAAGATGGAACAATGCCGATTAGAGGGGCAAAAAACAAGGCCAGGAAGAACAAGGCTGCCGTAACAATCGATGCGAAACCTGTTTTGGCACCATTGGCTATTCCCGACGCAGATTCAATGTAAGTAGTGGTGGTACTGGTTCCCAGCAACGAACCAGCAACGGTAGCAACTGCATCCGCTTCAAGAATACGGTCAACGTGTTTAACCTTACCGTCTTTATCAACAAATCCAGCCTCGTATGAGCAGGCTACAATTGTTCCTACCGAATCAAAAAGATCGACAAACATAAACGAGAAAATTGCCCCAATCAAGCTAAAACGTAAAGCCGAAATTACATCAAGTTTCAACAATAAAGGACTCATTGAAGGAGGCATGGAAACAACTGACTCAGGTGCCTGAACCTCACCTGCTATTATTGCAATTATAGTGGTAATAATAATTCCATAAAAAATTCCACCTCTAACTTTTTTCACTTCCAGGATGGCAGTTATAATTAATCCGCCCAATCCAATTAATAAAGTTGGAGTAAATGCTCCCAATGCTACAAACGTTGAGGCATCGGCAACTACCAATCCCATATTTTTGAAACCGATAAACGAGATAAACAAGCCAATACCAGCTCCTGTTGCCAAACGCAAACCAAGCGGAATGGTATGGATAATTTTAGTTCGGATTCCGGTAACGGTAAGCGCCAGAAAAATTACACCCGAAATAAAAACAACCCCCAACGCAGTTTGCCAGTCAACTCCGGCACCCAATACCAGGGTATAGGTAAAAAAAGCATTTAATCCCATTCCCGGAGCCATGGCATAAGGTACTTTTGCCCAAACACCGGCCAAAACAGTACCAATAAGAGAAGCTACAATAGTAACTGTAATCAAAGCACTTTTATCCATTCCTGCGTCACCCAAAATTGTTGGGTTTACAAAAATAATATAGGCCATGGTAAGGAAAGTTGTTACCCCACCAATTATCTCCTTTTTATAGGAAGAGCCACGGCCACTGATGTTAAAATATTTATCAATCATTATTTAGTGTTTTTAGAATGTATATTTAACCGCCAGCGTTGGTTTAACAGCAAACTCATCTCCTACAAAATTATTACTGAGTTCGATCTCACTACCCAACGAGAAATTTTTACATGGATTGTACCAAATTTGAGGCTCAGTCAGGAAACGAAAATCCGTTCCCCAGAACATTTCTTCCTTCCAGAAATCAGCAAAACCGGTAAATGTAAACTTACCCTCAGCCATTTCTACTGTCCAAACGGCAGTTATCTGAAAAGATGCATCTTCTTTATCTTTTATATATTTATAATTGGCCTGAAGTGTTAATATTTTAGAAAAATCGGCCGAAGCCCATGTACGTTCCACACCGGCCAGCCAGCAGTTCTCGATAGGAAACCAAAAATTATCGTTACCACTCATTGCTCCGCCATTGTATTCAACACGAGGCATGTACTTTTGTGTTTCGTTCCATTTAAATGCACGGGCAATCTCCCAGTATGCCAACGAGATACCGTTGTCGATACCTGTTCCATCGGCACCATAATCCATGTCAACGAAAAAGAAAGTTGACCCGTAATTATCTGGCCTGAACATCTCTACTGTAGAAGTTAACATTTTACGACCTTCACCGAAATCGTAATGTAATTGTACATTTTGGGCATTAACAGCAAACACAAATGCAACAAAGGCAATTGCAAGTAGTACTTTTTTCATAGTCGTTATATTAAATGAATTTGATAATAATGTTGACAAAAGTAATTAATCTTTGGAATCTGAAAAATGAGATAAGTCCTATGCAATAAAGCATTTATAACTAGAAAAATAAAAGAACCCCGGTCAGAACAACCGGGGCATTTCATTGAAATCGGGAAGATAAAAAATAAGGGTCTTATACTATATATATTCCTTTGAACGGCGAAAAGTAACCCTTTTTTCATTTATTAAGAGCCATTAAAAATAATCATTCGGCCAATGCTTCATAAAGAAATTGATTCACCGAATAAAGCTGCTCAAAATATTTTACCACCTCTTTAATGTAATTATCACTCAATACTTGCTTCTCATCCAGAGTTTTAGAAAAAATATAGGATTTGTATTTTAGTAAGTCAATATATTCATGGTCTTTCGGAAATCCCTTCGGTGCTAATTTTAATTTGTCATCATACATCTCAGGGAATTCTTTTTGAAAAGTGTTTTCGTTAACAATCTCCAAAAATTCTTCTGCATGGTTAGCCATGTATCCCCGAACGGTTTTTAATACCGGTGCAGGGGGCATATAAATCCCTCCTGCCACAAAACAGCCCCCTGGCTCCAAATGAAGGTAGTAGCCCGGATTCATACTCTTTCTTCCACCTTTACATATAAAACTCCCAAAATTTGTTTTGTAAGGTCGCTTGTCTTTCGAGAAACGCACATCTCTAAAAATCCTGAACGTACATTCTTTTGGCGATAACCCTTTTACAGCCGAATCAAAGCTGGCTATTTCATTAATCAATACATCGGTGAGAAAAAGCATTTTGTCGCGGCTTTCTTCGTACCATTTCCGGTTTTCCTGAAACCACTCGCGATTGTTATGCTCCGACAGTTGCTTTAAAAATCCAAGAACTTTCTCCATTGTAAATTATTTTGAACTATTTTTAAATTTCAATTTAAGTAAAAATCAGACCGCATGCTAAAAAAGTTTGTTTTAATTGTTGCAGGAGGTAGCGGCAACCGAATGCAATCGGCTGTTCCAAAACAATTTCTCGAAATTAAAGGGAAACCTGTTTTGATGTACACTTTTGAAGCATTTTTGCGTTTTGACCCGAATCTTGAATTT
>DASQBW010000036.1:0-3465 GCA_035635015.1 Draconibacterium sp.
AAAGACAACATCACTTTTATCGATGAAGATGATAAGACCTTAAGGTTGAATCTCGGTGGAAACTTCAGAATGAAGGGGCGTGATTTCTATTCGCTGCCTTACGGGGTTCGTGCCAAAAACGTAACCGTGCAGTCAATCGACAATATGGATGAAGCATTTTTGAATCTTGATTTGTACGATAGCGGAGACTTGAGAATTCGTGAAGTAGATCCGGATTTTTACGATGCTACATTAAATGTATACGCCGGATATCTTAATGTTGATTTCGGAAAAGGAAAATTGAGTGGTAACGTTGGCGTACGTTACGAACGCGATGAACTGGAGGTGAACTGGAATGTAACCAACTATGTAGGAAGAGTTGGCAGCCTCGATGAGTCGTACGATAATATTTTGCCTGCCTTGATGTTAAAATACCAGGCTACCGAAAAACAATCGTTACGTTTTGTAGCCAGTAAAACAATAACACTTCCTGAGTTTAAGGAATTAGCGCCCTTTGAATATGTTTCCCCTACCGGCCGTGTAACAAAGGGTAATCCCGACCTGGTAAAATCCGACAACTACAACTTCGATCTGAAATGGGAATTCTTCCCTGATCGTGGTGAATTGTTCTCGGTAACCGGTTTCTACAAAATGATCAACGACCCGATAAATAGGACACAAACACGCGGATCGTCGGGTAACTTTTACTTTGCCAACACCGGCGAACGTGCAGACGTTTACGGAGTGGAAGCTGAAGCACGCTTCAATATCATAAAAGCAGAAACTACCGGAACACCAGATTTGAACATGACACTGAACGCTACAAAAATGTGGCACAACCAGGACTTGTACGATATTTTCCAATACAACAGTAAAACCGAAACTGAATTGCAGGGAGCTGCCGGATTTATTATCAACGGTGCTTTAGGCTTTTCGACCAATACCGATAATGAGTTTCAGGCCACTTTAACAGGTAACTATTCATCGGATAAAATCCTGGCATTGGGTGCGCCCGAAGACTATGATAACAGTGCAACCTTATTCAATAATGAAATTATCGAAAAAGGATTTACTACAGTTGACCTGGTAATGAGCAAGGTGATCAATAAAACCTTTGCCGTGAAATTTTCGGCAAAAAACCTGCTAAATCCTGAAGTCAAACAAACACAAGAGATTAAGCCTTTATCGGGCGAAGCGTTTACCGATGTGGTAAATTCTTACAAAAAAGGTATCAACCTAAGTTTAAGTCTCAAAATAAATCTGAATTAAAAAATTAGTGGAACGTATAATTTAAACGATTTTAAAATGAAAAAATTAACAATCAAATTTTTAGGTCTTGCTTTTTTAGCAACAGCAGTTTTTGTAAGCTGTAGCGATGATGATCCTGTTACTCCTCCAACTCCTGATGTTGATGAGGTTATCGCGAATCTTGAAAGTGGTGTAATGAACGGAACCCTTGAAGAGGATTACACATTAAGCGCGAGCATGGCGTACGATCTTAGCGGTTCGTTTATTGTTGCCGATGGTGCAACACTTACTATTCCTGCCGGAACTAACATTGTTGCCGAAGCGGGTGGTACAGATGTTTACCTTGCTGTATTGATGGGTGGTAAAATCGAAATCAACGGTACTGCAAGCAGCCCTGTTGTAATGTCTTCACCAAATGCAAATCCTGGCGACTGGGGTGGTTTAACCATTTGTGGTAAAGCAACAACTACTGCCGGAGCAAATTCAGAAGCTGAAGTAGGTGGTTTTATCTACGGTGGCGATGATGACTCGGATAATTCGGGCACTGTTTCCTACCTGGTTATTAAGGGTACAGGTGCTCAAATCAACGAAGAATCGCAATACAACGGTGTTTCTTTTTATGCTGTAGGTTCAGGCACAACTGTAAATAATGTGGCTGTAATCAACGGATCAGACGATGGTGTTGAGTTCTTTGGTGGTACTGTATCAGTAACTAATTTATTTCTGCAGAACAACGAAGATGATGCTATCGACTGGACTGAAGGATGGAGCGGAACAGTAAATAATGCTTACGTTGAGCACACAATCGAAGGTTTTTCAACGGTAATCGAAGGCGATAAAGACAACAACAACCCAAAAATCAACAACCTTACAGCTGTTTCAACAACTGGTGGTACTGCTTTGCAATTCAAAAAAGAGTCGGGAATGACCATCACCGGCTTATCGTTAAGTGGTTATTCAGTGTCTATCGATATGAAAGACAATGGCCCATTGGCAAATGTAATTATCGATGGTGAAGAGGCTGACCCTACAAAATCATACAATGCTCCTGCAACTGTTGATCCAACAGAGTGGACATGGATTGACGCAGAACTAGCAGAAGTTGTAGAATTGAGTGGGAATGTTGACTCGGATGTAACTCTTGATGCCGGTACAACTTACCGTTTAACCGGGTCGTACATTGTTCAGGATGGTGCTTCGCTTACTATTCCTGCAGGAACAAAAATTCACGCTGATAATGGTGGAACTGATGTTTACATTGCGGTATTGATGGGTGGTCAGATCTTTATCAACGGTGAAGCAAACAATCCTGTAGTTATTTCTTCAGACCTTAGCCAACCGGGCGACTGGGGTGGTTTAACAATCTGTGGAAAAGCAACAACTACTGCCGGCGTAAATGCAGAAGCCGAAGTTGGTGGATTTATCTACGGAGGAACTGACGATTTGGATAATTCAGGTTCGGTAACTAACCTTGTAATTCGCGGAACCGGTGCTCAAATCAACGAAGAATCACAATACAACGGTGTTTCATTGTACTCTGTTGGATCGGGAACTACTTTCGAAAACCTTGCAATTTTCGACGGATCTGACGATGGTATCGAATTCTTCGGTGGTACTGCTACGGTAACCAATATTTACGTAGAAAACTGCGAAGACGACGCTATCGACTGGACTGAAGGTTGGAGCGGTGGAATTACCAATACCTACGTATCGCACACTATCGCAGGTTTCTCTACTGTTTTCGAAGGCGATAAAGACAACAATAACCCCGGATTTACCAATGTAACTGCTATTTCAACTGTTGACGGAACAGGATTGCAGTTCAAAAAAGAATCGGGAGCTACAATTACCAACTTGCATATGGAAGGTTACGCAATCGACCTGGATATGAAAGACGGAGGTACTTTATCGAACGTACAAATTGATGGTGCCGATCCTGATGTAACTTTAATGGATGGCGAAACCAGCAAATACACACTGAATTCAGGTAAAGATGCTGATGCCATCGACATCTCAGGATGGACATGGATTAGCGCTCAGTTATAATATTTTGAGAATGTTTTTAAATGATAATCAAAAAGAGGTTAAAAAACATTGAGAATGCAGTGTTTATTAAGGTCGGCCTAAAAACCGATTTTATAAGCTCCGGATTTAATCCGGGGCTTTCCTCTTATTGAGTTCACATAAAATAGAATGAAGAAATTATTGGTTTTAGTTGGATTTTTGGCTTTGATAACC
>DASQBW010000037.1:0-4715 GCA_035635015.1 Draconibacterium sp.
AACCGAGGGAATCCGCTAAAATATGCATCGTCGTTAATGGTACTCGCCAAATCAGCTTCATTGGCTTTGTAATACTCGTAACCACCCAGTAAAAGTTTGATATTGTTGAAACCCACCTGACGGAAAAACATCCACGGACCATTTGCCTGCAGTTCGTTTTCGCCATACAAAACGATGGTAACTCCCATGTCGCGAAGTGCTTTCAAACGGTCCAAATTATCAGGATCAGTCAAAGTATTTGCCGATAAATTCTCAGCTCCGGGAATATGTCCTTGCCCGAAAACAAAGTTATCGCGGATATCGAACAAAACGATACTGTCGGGTTTATTGGCGATTACATCCACCAGCTCCCACGGGTAAAAATAGTCCTCACCATCGAGCAAAGCCCCAATACTTTCGTCCATGCTTTTTTGGTATTCAAACAAAGGTTTTGGCATGGTTAAAAAGCCAACAGCGAGAATAACCACAAATACTGCCACTGCGATTAATGTTCTCCACGGATTTAGTTCATGTATATGCATGCTATTAATTTTTTCAAAAGTTAGAAATTAGCAACCACCTGCTGCGACGTTAGATTTTTCTCTTCGGCGAACCTGTACTTCCACATTGTCGCCTTCAGGAGTTGCGGCTTCAGCACCGGTAAAATAAATTTGTGCTCCCTTGCGAAATGCATAAAGTTCGTGATCAACTGAAGGTGCATCGGCATTAGGTTGCGCTGGCTCAATAATTGTTTGCATCCATTTATTTAAGCCGCCTTTCATTACGTAAGTACCCTCAATTCCCAGACGTTTGGTCAACACCCATGTTTGATCGGCCCTTATATCGTCGTTTGAAATAAATACCACTTTAATGCCCGGCACTCCGAAGTATCCCAGATTGCCATCTTTTAGCAAATCCTCAAGTGGAATATTTAGGGAACCCGGCAATGCATATTCATCATACTCCGCTGCCGGACGCACATCAACCATTAACAACGACGGATCGCCCTGAATGATCATTTCTGCAACCTGATCGGTACTTACATAGCGTGTAGGCTGAATAATTTCCTGCAATAATTCCTCAGGAGCGATTTGTTTTGGCTCATTGTCAGCGGTTAAAAACAAGGTGCCTACCGCCAGAACAAGCATTAATATCGTAAGTAAAATATAGTTTCTATTCATCTGTTTATATTTATTTATTCGTTAAGATAACAGATGGAACTCCCATGAATCTAGTCATTCGCGTTTGTGTGATCTGCCAGCAGGCAGACTCATGGTCGTTTCATCACTTTCAGTCATTTAGAATTTATATTGCGTCATGTTTTTACGTACTCGCTTTTCAATCAACATTGTTCCCCAGAAAGCAGCAAGAGCAACAACAGTAAATGCCAAAGCAAACCAGGCGGCAGGAATTCCGGTTATTTCGGTAAGTGTTACGTTACCAAGATTACCACTGTTAAAAAAGTCTTCGAACAGAGGATATGTCAGTGAAAAACCAAATATGCCTACATAAAGTCCGATTGTGAAAAATACGGCATCGAGTTTACCAATTGCTATGCCGGTAAAACTGGTACCCGGACAATAGCCTCCAATGACAAAACCAAATCCCATAATTATACCTCCTACAATCATTGGTGTTAGGAATGTGGGAAGTATGAAGACCTGGGAAAGATCGAGCCATCCAACATAGTCAAAATACATCAGGCCAACCATAGCAACAATCAGGGCAGTGAAAAATACACGAAGTACAACAAAATTATACCCGTAAAATACACCTGCCAGATTTCGGGAAGATGAGAAACCGGATGCTTCAAGAATAAATCCGAAGGCAACACCCAACAAAATTGCAATTACAAAATCCCAGCCTTCGCCAATTATACCATTAGGAATTAAAGGTCCCATATTTTATTTTTTTTAATGTTCTGTTATTAATTCAGTTCAGTTGTCAATCTCAGCTTACAGCAGATTCTTATTATGAATTGAATACTGTAAACTGCGACTGCAAACAGTCCACATTCTCTAAATCCAAAGTTTTCTAAACACATAGGCTATTGCGTATCCGGTGCCGAAAATGGCAAACATCACAATAACTCCTCCTAAAGCAAAAGTTGCACTGCCACTTAATGCAGCACCACTGGTACATCCTCGACCAAACTGGCTGCCTATACCAAACAATGCGCCTCCTGCAACAGCTAAAATAAGTCGTGTTTTACTCGTAATTTGCGGCCCATGATCGGTTCTGAATTTCTTTATCCTTCCGAATACAATCCCTGAAAAGATTCCTCCAAGTAAAATACCCAGCGATTCAAATACAAGCCAGTTGTACATTGGCGAATTATCGTCGCTAATAAACTGTTTCATGTAAGAATTGGCTTCAGCTGCACTTGGCGCTACCTTATTTGCTGTTGTTATCACTGCACTTTTTACAGCACCACTGGCACCAAGTCCCCTTCCGGTTATTAAAACGGTTACAATAATTAGTAATCCGAGTAGAACTCCTCCCAAATATGGGTTAATATATTTCTGTTCTTTCGCGATACCTTTTTCTGAACTCATATCCTTTTTTTATAATATTTATCAATACAGATAACGTGTTATTTGCCCGGCTTCAACCATAATAAACCGAAACATAAAACCGCCAAACAAAATCATTACCGGTGGTAACCACTTTGGAACATGCATCCCCCAAATCTCCAACGTTTCGAACAAGGCCGGAAAAATCAGACCTATTACCATTACAAATACCCAGAAGCTTACGGTAAATTCTCCGCCAAGGAATAAATTGGCAGCCTCAATAGCTGTTTCCGATCCGGCGCGGAATCCCATAAACAAGTGAACTATCAGGAAGATCTCGATGATAATAAATATTAAATCGATACGACTTAATTTTCTACGTTCTTTTTCGTCTTTACTCATCCAGATAATTGTTGCCAGCCCGGTAGAAAAACCGGAAACTAAAAACAATGGCCCAAGAATGGATGTATTCCACAATGGTCTTGCATTAAATGCCGACAACAAAATTCCGGTGTAAACACCTAAAATTATCGACAAAATCATCATCACCCAGGCAATGGAAACACGTTGTTTTATCACCCATGCTTCCGCAGTGTTTAACAACTTTATTTTCCAGTCCCATCCGGGAATTAATTCTTTCATGTAACTGGCCACCCAAATAAACGATAGTGGAGTAATCGCCATCAGTGTCCAGGCTCCCCAGCTCATCGGCGAATCGAGACGCACAGTTGTATACAGTTGCCAGAAAAACAGTTTATGTTTCAAATCCCAAAATAATGCCCCCAATCCAAGGATCAGTGCCAAAGGCACAATAATCGGTGCAATTTTAACTGTTGTATGCATTTTATCTGCTTTCCCGCGCACTACATAAAAACCGGCAAAGAATAAAATTCCGGCGGCCAAACCACCTAAAAACAAATAGAGTGGAATTTGCCAGTGCCATATATTGAGGTAAGGATCAATGTTCGGAATATCTCGTCCGCTTACAAATAATTCTTCTTTCATCTTCTATCAGGTTTTAAGTGTTAGGTTAGAAAATATAATTGTGGTTTTGTTCCGGCTTCCGGGGCCAGTACTTTCCATGAACGGTCTTTGATGGCCAGCGATACATCGCTGTTCGGATCGTCCAAATCGCCAAAATGCAAACACTTGGTAGGACACACATCAACACAAGCTGTTTTTTGTCCTTTCTGAACGCGGTGCAAACAGAAGGTACATTTATCAACATATCCATCAGGATGCGAATAACGTGCATCGTACGGACACGACTGAATACAGGCGCCACACCCAATACACTTATGGTGAGTTACGGTAACAATTCCTCCTTCTTCAATATGACTTGCTCCTGTTGGGCAGCACCTCACACACGGCGAATTATCACAGTGATTACAACGCTCTGAACGAAATTCCAGACTCAAACTCGGATAAGATCCGTCAACGCGTTCCACAATCCAGTCGCGGCAGTAACCATGCGGTACATTATTTTCTGTTTGACAGGCCACTACACAGTCGCCACACCCAACACACTTTTTTGTGTCGATTGCCATTGCATATCTCATGCTTTAACCTCCTTTTCTTCCAGTGCAGGATCTTCAGTTAAAAATGTTATAAAGTTTCCTCTCATCCCGGTTCCACCCATAATCGGATCAACCGCAATATTGGTTATCATTTCGGTATCGCTGGCTCCTTTTCCAAAAGCCCTCGAAAGTTTTTTATTACTATGCCCGAATCCGTGAACCATGTACACCGAATCCCAGCGAATTCTTTCGGTTACCCGAACTTTTACAGGGAACGATGTGACGGCATCGTCCTGGTTTTTCAACCACACTTCCTGTCCGTTTTTTAGTCCCCACAAGTCGGCAACTTTTGGATTTACCCAAACGCTGTTTTCGCTCATCAGATCCGATAAATTCGGGTTGTTCGACGTACGGCTGAAAGTGTGCATTGGTGCACGACCATAAATTAAACGGTAGAAATTCTGAGGTGGCTCCGGATGCTTCGTATAGTTTGGAATCGGATCAAAACCATAGTCGGCAAAATCAACTGAATACAGTTCAATTTGTCCTGTAGTGGTGTTGAAGTCATAGTCTTCGCCATCACCCAAATAAAGCGGGCCACTCTTACGCGGGAATTTCTTAACACCAATTTTTTTCATCTCTTCCAGCGAGGTACCCAGTTGTTTCAACTGCCAATCAATTACTTCTGAATAATCATCGTAGTTAA
>DASQBW010000038.1:0-5072 GCA_035635015.1 Draconibacterium sp.
CATAAAGGGAGCCAGCCCGATACAGCCCAAAGCTCAAGCAAATAAACAATGGGGAAAAGGGTAAATCCCAGAACCAGCGAAAACGAGCTCCAGAAGGCAAAGTCTTTTATTTTTTTTCGCACAATGGCATCGATGGTAAAAAAAGGTAAAGCGTTAAAAATAAATCCGATTAGAAACAGTGGTAATCCAATAAGCAGAATGAGCCTGTTACGGGTGAGTAAGAGTAAATTGTTTTCGGGACTTTCTACCAGCCACGACCGTAAGCCTTTTTTTCTTACTCTTTTGTCATAATCCATGGCCTTTTTACAGAGCTGACTTGCTTTTTCCGGATTTAAAATTTCGAGTGCATCCAGCTTCTTAACCAATTGCTGGTCGGCCTGAAATTGCGAAACAAAATCTGTTGGCTTTCCGGTTTTTTTTGCGTGAGCCTTGCCATAAATTGTTCTTATCAGTTCAAAACCATCGTAATTTGTTTTGCTGTTAATATTTAGTGTTAGTGGTTCAATGGCATTTTTTATGGCATCGCGCAGCGCAAGTGTTGCTGTGTTCGGATTCTTTTTGTATTCTTCCAGGTAGTTGTTTACCAATATTGGTTTTCCAAAATTTACCAGTACACTGCGGTTAAATTTCCAGTAACTGCTGTAATAAATTCCTGTTGGAACAATATGGATGTCGAGGTTTTTACCGGCTTTTTCTTCGGCCTGAAAAACGATACGCGGTACAGCTTTTTTATGCGATAGCATTTGTCGTTTTGCCGAGTGGGCAGCCTCGGGGAATAATGCCAGCGCAAAATTGTTTTCCAGTACTTTTATGGAATCGGCAAATGTTTTATCGTTTTTAGCGAGCTGATCTTTGCCATCGCGCATGCGGTACACGGGCATGATTTTCAGAAAACGCAACAGAAATGTAATTATGCCGGGTTTAAAAATATCGGCCCGTGCCAGCCAAACCGGTTGATAAGGTGTATGCAAAAGTATTGCCATGGGGTCGCTCAGTGCATTCTGATGGTTTGGGGCAAAAAGTAATGGCTTATTTTTGGGGATGTTTTCTTTTCCGGTTAAAATAATTTTATCATGAATAATCCAGTCGGCAAAACGTACATATTGTTTTAAACACCAATATCCGAATGACCACTTTTCGTACTTCATGGAAAAAACAGTTATCGGGTTAATTTAAAACGCGACATAAACGACGAAACTGCAAAGCCACTTAAAATATGCCAAACTCCCCACCAGGCCGCAATAATTGTCATGCCACCCAATTCAAGTTCGGGCGGAAATATTTTGGGATTAAACATCAGCACCAAAGCTAATCCGGAGTTTTGAATACCAGTTTCTATTGTGATGGTTCGTTTATCAATCCGGGGAAGGCGAAATATGCTGCTGATAGTGAATCCTGCCAGCAGGGCCAACCCGTTGTGAGCTAATACTATCAGGAAAACAAGGTGGACAAATCTTCTGAAATGATCGAAATTAGCACCTAATAAAGCGATTACAAAACCGATAAAAATAACAATCGACAGTTTTCGGATCGGTTTCTTAATTTTATGTGTTAATACCGGCAAATACTGGGCAACCAGCAACCCGGCTACAACCGGAATCCCCAATAGTATTACAACCGTTTGTACCATCTGAAAAAAATTGATTTCAATGGGTACAAGGTAATCTCCGGCACCGGAGTTATTGTAGAAATTAATAAAAAGATCGCCCCAGAGCGCAAAGTTAACCGGCGTCATAAATGTGGCCGCCAGTGTGGCAATAGCAGTAAGACTCACCGATAGCGCAAGGTTGCCTTTTGCCATGGCACTCATAAAATTCGAGATGTTTCCACCGGGGCACGATGCAATGAGCAGCATCCCGAGAGCAACTGTTGGCGTTGGATTTAAGACTAATACAAATAAAAAAGTTACAGCCGGAAGAAGTACAAATTGTGATATTACACCAATGATTACCGACTTTGGGCGCATAACAAGTTGTTTAAAATGCTCGAATTTGATATCGAGTGCCACACCAAACATGATGAAAGCTATTGTAACATTAAGTGCAAATAAACCGGTGGGAGAGAAATTTAGCCTTACATTATCAAGAACTTCCAGTCCTTCTTTCATGAGATTAGATTTGATTGTTTTTATTGGTGTGCCAGCTGGTTGGTAGATATTGCATGGACGAATTTATCAATTCCTGCATTGTAGTAAATATCCATGCTTGTTTCATAAGTTCTGATTTGAGGTGGGAAAATAGTAAAGAATGGCGAGATTTCATAAAAAACCGGCATTGAACATGAGTTTTCAGTGCCGGTCTTATCTATACTTAGGTCTTTTTCTATTTGCCTAAGAGCAGTTTCTTCATTTTATCATGAATATCGGTATTCTCCATTATGCCTATAAACTCTTCGGCTCCCGGTCCGTAAGCAAAAACCGGAACCATTACCGCTGTATGATCTGTTGTAGGATATTCTGCTCTTACCATGCCTGTGCTCATATCGCCTCCGGTTAGTGCCATCCCGCCTGTTTCGTGATCGGCAGTAACCAGAACCAGTGTTTCTCCGTCTTTTGCTGCAAACTCAAGTGCTACTCCAATAGTCTGGTCAAAATCAAGCATTTCTTCAACAATGTAAACGGTGCTGCTGGCATGTCCTCCCCAATCAATTTGCGATCCTTCAACCATCAGGAAAAATCCCTTGTTGTTATCATCAAGAATATTGAGGGCAGTTTTGGTTGCAACCGGCAACATATTGCTACGTCCATCAATTCTGTCTGTATGCTCAGCGGCAGTCAAACCAGCCAGCTTTCCCTGCTTAATTTTTGCTATTTTGTCCAGGTCAACTTCTACGGTATATCCTTTGTCTTGCAGGTCATTCAGCAGGTTGCGGCCATCTCTACGCTTACTAAAATGGTTAATTCCTCCACCAATAAAAACATCAATATCGGTTTCGAGGAAATCTGCCGCGATTGCTTCGTACATATTGCGGTTGGGTTGATGCGCAATAAACGATGCCGGAGTAGCATGTGTAATTGCCGAAGTTGAAACCAGGCCGGTTGCCAGGCCATTGTCTTCTGCAGCTTCGAGTATTGTTTTAACCGCTGCTGTATCGGTGTCAACACCAATCGCACCGTTATATGTTTTTACACCACTCGATAAAGCCGTTCCTCCGGCTGCCGAGTCAGTAATATAATTGTCGGCCGATTGGGTTTTTGAAAAACCAATGTAACGGCAGTTTTCAATAAATAAGCTCCCCCGGTTGGCTGTTAATCCCGAGAATACCTCAGTTACACCCATCCCGTCACCAATTAGTAAAATAATATTTTTAGGTTTTTCTGATTTAAATTTCTGAGGGTACATCTTTACCCGATAGGGTTTCCCTCCCTGATATAGCTTTTCGGTATCCTCTGCTTGTGCATTTAAGTAGTCATTTTGCGCTATTGAACAAAAACCAATTGAAATTAAGGCAATGGCCATTAAATATTTCTGTCGCATTTTTATTTTTTTAATTAATGAGAGTATAAAAGTATTGTAATTTCAGTATTGAACTTTAAATAAACAATAAAAAACATTAATGCTTTTGTAAAATCAGGAGAACTTGTTTATTTCTTCCTGGTCAAATTCTGTATTCAGCTGAAAGAAAGTGCCGTTTTGCATCGTGTTCATTTTAATGATATCAATAGTCACAAAGTTGCTCAGAATTTCTTCCGCTTTATGCCGTTGTAAACGTGCTTTACGCATAAACTTTGAGAAAGTGATTGTATCATTGTATTTCAGGTATTCGATCAAAAAGCGCTCATCGTCTGAGTAAGTAAAATACACACCTTTCGGACTTTGTTTTTTTTTCCAAACCTCTAGTTGTATTTTATGGGCCAGTATATTTTCATCTTTCATTCGAATGTAAGCCAGCCATTTCCCGTTTTCATCTTTTGCAAAATGTGGTTTTGTTTCGCTGGCATCAACGGTAATTTCGAGCACGGTTTTTCCCTCAACCTGCCATTGTCGGGTAGTAAAGTCAATTCCCGGGTTGCTATATATTTTTGCTGCTGCCTCGATCATATAAAATTCTTCATCGCTGCTAATACCGGCTATTTTGCCATTATCTTTTACCCCTATTAACAAACGCCCACCCTCGGTATTGGCGAAGGCCACCAACGATTTGGCAATTTTCTTCGAATCGTTAATACAATACTTAAAATCCTGCTGCTGGTGTTCTCCTTCTTCTATAAGTTTGTATAAATAAGTGCTCATCTGGTTTTACTCTTTTAACCATTCAAACATCACATAGTGATCTTGGTTCATGCCCAGCTTTTCATATGTTTTTTGTGCCGGAAGATTTGATTTGTCGGCATATAGTCGAATTCCGTTCAGGTTGCTGTCATTCATTACCATCTCTTTTATGTGTGCATACATACTTCGGTAAACGCCTTTGCGTCTGAATTCGGGCAAAACGTAAACCGATTGTATCCACAAAATTGTTCCGTTGCGCCAATCGCTCCACTCAAAAGTGGTTAGCAGCGAACTAACTACCTGTCCGTTAATTTCAGCTACGTAATAGTTGCCTTTGGTACTGTCGTTTAAAACGGCTGTAACACCTTTTTCAACTGTTGGCCGGTGTAGGTCGATTCCTTCTGTTTCGTGCGCCATGGCCAACTGGAAATCAACCAGTGATTTATGGTCTTCTGAATTTGCCTGTCGTATTCTCATGTTAAAAATTGTGTTCTCAGCGAAAGTAATAATTCCTCGGAAAATCATTAAATTCCGCCAAAAGTAATTTTATGCAGATTGTTGTTGCCTCAAAAAATCCGGTAAAGATAAATGCCACGGATTTAGGATTTAGGAGCTATTTTGATGATGTTAATGTGCAGGGTGTTTCGATTAGATCGGGTGTTTCGGATCAACCAAAAAGCGATGACGAAACTTTATCGGGAGCTTTAAACCGTGTGGAAAATGCCCGGAAGGAATTTTCCGAAGCTGATTTTTGGGTGGGTATTGAAGGTGGTATTTCGGTAACTGATGCTGAAATTGAGGCATTTGCCTGGGTCGTAATTTTATCAGATGGAAAAATCGGAAAGGCGCGCACTACAACTT
>DASQBW010000039.1:0-8609 GCA_035635015.1 Draconibacterium sp.
CGTTTGTTGCGAGGTAAAATCCTGGTAATTTACTTCCACAACCGGCGAAATCATTCGCGATCTTCCCAGCCCGCTCGGAACCAGCGATTCAATACAGCTAACAACCTGAATGTCGTATTTTGGCTGTTGGGCCACTGCAAATACAGGCATGCAAAAAAGCAGGAATAAAGAAATTCGAATTTTGAGGTGCATTCTGAAACGAATTATGTTGAGCGTTAGCAAATATAATTAATTATTGTAACCAACTTTATAGCAACGGATAAAAATAAAAACCGTAGCTCCCGGATCTTGTATGCTGATAACTCTGTTAGTATCAAATCGTCAATACTGGCGGGAGCATTGAGAATTTTTTCTATCTTTCCGCAACAAAAGAAAGTTATGTCAAAGTTCCCGTTTTATCAACAATTTGATGCAATGGATTGCGGCCCTACGTGTTTACGTATGGTGGCTAAATATTATGGGAAGCATTACACCACCGAATTTCTTCGCGAAAACTCATACATCACCCGGGAAGGTGTGTCGTTGCTGGGAATCAGCGATGCTGCCGAAGCCATAGGTATGCGCTCGATGGGAGTAAAAATTACTTTTGAGCAATTAAAGAAAGAGGCACCATTACCTTGCATCGTGCATTGGGGACAGGAACATTTTGTTGTTGTTCATCAGTTTAAAAAAGGCAAAGTTTGTGTGGCGGATCCTGCTTTTGGACGGGTTGAATATACTGAAAAGGAGTTTTGCGAAAAATGGATATCAACCGTTTCCGGTGGCGAAGAAAAGGGAATCTGCCTGCTTTTACAACCTACACCCGATTTTTACCAGAGTGAAGACGACAAAGTTAAACGTACCGGTTTCCAGTTTGTATTTAATTACCTGAAGCCATACAAGAAACTGGTCATTCAGTTAATTCTAGGGTTCTTTTTGGGAAGCTGTATTCAGCTGGTGTTGCCATTTTTAACGCAGAGTGTAGTTGACATAGGTATCAATAACCAGGATATTGGTTTTATCTACCTGGTGCTTATAGCTCAACTCGTTTTATTTATCAGCCGGATGTCGGTTGAGTTTATCCGATCGTGGATTTTGCTGCACATAAGTACGCGAATCAATATTTCAATTATTTCCGATTTTCTGATCAAATTGATGAAATTGCCGCTGGGCTTCTTCGATTCAAAAATGATCGGTGATATTCTACAGCGAATTGAAGACCACGATCGAATTGAACGCTTTTTAACGGCGCAGTCTATTGGAGTACTGTTCTCTGTTTTTAGCCTGGTGGTTTTTGCCATTGTGCTGGCCATTTATAGCTGGACTATATTTTTGATTTTTATTGTCGGCTCGGTACTATATTTCATTTGGATTTACGTTTTTATGAAACGCCGTCGCGAACTTGATTTTAAACGTTTTAACAAGTTGTCTGAAAATCAGAGCAAGCTCATCCAGATTATTAACGGAATGCAGGAAATAAAACTGAACAACTACGAAAAGCAAAAGCGCTGGGAGTGGGAGCGTGTTCAGGCCGGGCTGTTTAAAGTAAGTGTAAAAAGCCTGTCGCTGCAGCAATACCAGGATGCCGGTTCGGTATTTATAAATGAAACCAAAAATATTCTGATTATCATTATCGCGGCCACAGCGGTTGTAAACGATCAGTTGACATTGGGTATGATGCTTGCCATACAATATATTATAGGGCAGTTGAATACGCCGTTGCGCCAACTCATTAGTTTTATGCACACCGCTCAGGATGCAAAAATCAGTTTGGAGCGGCTAGCAGAAATACACGATAAAAAGGATGAGAGTGAAGCCGGAAAATCTTATATAAGAAATCTTCCTGAAAACAAGGGAATATCAGTTAACGATTTGGTTTTTCAGTATGAAGGACCGCGTTCGCCAAAGGTGCTGAATAATATTAATCTCAATATTCCGGAGAAGAAAACAACAGCAATTGTGGGAACCAGCGGAAGTGGAAAAACTACACTGATAAAATTGTTACTTGGTTTTTATCCGCCGGTTGCAGGCGATATTAAAATTGGGGGAACACGGTTGTCCAACTATTCTCCGCAAATGTGGCGCGATAACTGTGGCGTTGTTATGCAGGATGGTTTTATTTTTTCCGACAGCATTGCAAAAAATATTGTGGTGAATGATGAAGTTGTTGACCAGGAACGATTACTGAACGCTGTAAAAATGGCCAATATACAAGATTACATTGAAGCGTTGCCGCTGAGCTACAATACAAAGATCGGGCAAGAAGGAGTTGGATTAAGTCAGGGACAGAAACAGCGTATTTTAATTGCGCGTGCCATTTATAAGTCACCTGAATATTTGTTTTTTGATGAGGCTACCAACGCACTTGATGCCAACAACGAAAAAATGATCATGGAAAACATGGACAAATTCTCGGACGGAAAAACTGTGGTAGTAGTGGCGCACCGTTTAAGTACGGTGAAAAATGCCGATCAGATTGTGGTGCTCGACACTGGCGAAATTGTTGAACGCGGTACACATGAGGAACTGATTGCTAAGCAAGGGAAATATTATCAACTGGTAAAAAATCAATTGGAGTTGGGGAATTAATGACTAATGACCGATGGCTAATGACAAGAAAATAGAATTACGTTCCGGCGAAGTGCAGGAGATACTTGGTGGCGTTCCATCGCGTATGGTGCGATATGGGATTCTCATGTTCATTGCTATCTTTTCGTTGCTCATTATTTTTAGTTTCATCTTTTATTATCCCGATATTTTGCGCTCAAATATTGTTGTAACTACCGAGAATCCACCTGCTACGTTGGTGGCACGTGCAACGGGGAAAATAGAGAAGTTATTTGTAGAGGATAATGACCATGTTGAAGCGGGGCAAGCTATTGTTTTAATTGAAAATCCGGCAGAATATGGAGATGTATTGAAGCTGGAGCAAATGATAAACATTGTACGGCCAGCTTTTGATACACTTAATTTTGTTGTTCAGCAGCGTTTTGATAAAAGTCTGCAACTGGGGGCTGTGCAGGAATATTATTCACAATTTTTAACCCGTAATGAGGAGTTGAATGAATTCTCCCAGCGTAATTTTTATACATTAAAAGAAGAGTCGTTCAAAGAGCAGTTGAAAAACGCACGCATCTTATACGACCGGCTATGGGAGCAAAAAAATGCCATCGATAAAGAATACCAGATTAAACAGCGTAATTACGAGCGTCAGAAAAAATTGTTGGCTGGCGAAGTTGTTTCATCCACAGTTTTAGAACAGGCCGAATCCGAAATGTTGAGTAAAAAGTCGGAACTGGATGGAATTCGTTCAACACTGGCCGAACGACAAATCGATATCAGCGAGTTGGATCAAAAGATTATTGAAAACGAAAAAGAATACCACGATTTTAAAATTCAATATGAATCGGCACTGATTGAGGCTTATAATAACCTGAAAAGTCAGGTAAGTAATTGGTTTTTAACTTATGTTTTACGTTCGCCAATTGACGGAGTGGTTACCTTTAATAAATTTTATGCCGAAAACCAGAATATTACTGAGGGAGATCGTGTTGTGACGGTTGTTCCTGAAGATGTTGGAGAGGTGATTGGTAAAGTAGAACTGCCTGTTAGAGGCTCGGGAAAGGTAGAAGAAGGCCTGGATGTAAACGTAAAATTCGATAACTACCCTTACATGGAATACGGTTTGGTGCGTGGTAAAGTAAAAAATGTTTCGCTTGTTCCCGAAGATAGTTTTTATATGGTGGAGATTACGTTTCCAAACGGGTTGGTAACTAATTACGATAACAAACTTCAAATGCAAAGTCAGTTAATGGGACAGGCCGAAATTATTACCGAAGATCTACGTCTGATTCAGCGGATTTTTAATCCGTTAAAAGCACTTTGGAAGGAGAGAATTAAATAGTGATCAGTTTCCGTGTTTAGTGATCAGTCAGTTTTTCCCAAATTATTAATCCTGTTTTATTGCATCGGGCTTTTGTCTTCATCTTCAAACTTCTCTCCCTCAATCATTTTCTATCTTAATTATTTGAAAAAAAAGATTAAAGGGCATTGCAAATTCATAATAATTTGTACTTTTGCAAGCCGTTTTTAGGGGAAAACTGTGCTTTTCCCTCTCGAAACGATTGATAATTAAGGATTTTTGCATAATTTTGCAGTCCATTTTGAATAATGATTATTAACTATATAAAAAACAGGTAGTTATGCCAACTATTCAACAGTTAGTTAGAAAAGGAAGACAAACTAAAGTTGAGAAAAGTAAATCTCCGGCTTTAGATTCATGCCCACAACGACGTGGAGTATGTGTTCGTGTTTACACCACTACGCCAAAAAAACCTAACTCAGCAATGCGTAAAGTTGCAAGGGTAAGGTTAACCAATGGTAAAGAGGTGAATGCTTACATCCCTGGTGAAGGCCACAATCTTCAGGAGCACTCAATTGTGCTAGTACGTGGAGGTAGGGTAAAAGACCTTCCGGGTGTGCGTTATCACTTAATTCGCGGTGCGTTAGATACTGCAGGTGTTGAAGGTCGTCTTCAACGTCGTTCGAAATATGGTGCGAAAAAACCGAAAAAATAAAGATTAAAAAACGAGTAATTAACTAAGTTATTTTTAAGTGGTTTGGTTGAGTAAGGGCTCCTCTCTAATGTCTTCCGGAGGAAAACTGAAGACCGCCTAAGGGCAGCCGATTTAGATAACACTAAAAAGTTTAAAAATGAGAAAGTCAAAACCAAAGAAGAGGATTTTGTTACCAGATCCAAAATTTAATGATGTTCTGGTAACACGCTTTGTAAACGACCTTATGGTAGATGGAAAAAAATCTACTGCTTACAGCATTTTCTACGATACAATGGATATGGTAGAAAAACGCATGAAAGACAGTGAGCTTACGCCGCTTGAAATCTGGAAAAAAGCGTTGGAGAATATCACTCCTGCTGTTGAGGTTAAAAGCCGCCGTGTAGGTGGTGCAACTTTTCAGGTTCCTATGGAGGTTCGCCCTGAAAGGAAAAATGCTATCAGTATGAAAAATATGATATTGTTTGCCAGAAAACGTTCTGGTCGTTCAATGGCCGATAAATTATCTGCTGAGATAATTGCTGCATTTAACGAAGAAGGTGGTGCTTTCAAAAAGAAAGAAGATACACACAGAATGGCAGAGGCAAACCGTGCATTCGCACACTTCAGATTCTAGTTTAGAGATAGTGATAATATAGTTTAGTAAAATTGGTAAAAGAAAATTGGTAATAAAATGGCTAAACAAGATCTGAAATATACAAGGAATATTGGTATTATGGCGCACATCGACGCCGGTAAAACCACTGTATCAGAAAGGATTCTGTTTTATACAGGTATGACTCACCGTATTGGTGAGGTGCACGATGGTGCTGCTACCATGGACTGGATGGAGCAGGAGCAGGAAAGAGGTATTACAATTACTTCGGCTGCAACCACTACATTCTGGAAACACAATGACATTGAGCACAAGATCAACATTATTGATACCCCAGGACACGTTGACTTCACTGTTGAGGTGGAGCGTTCGTTAAGAATTCTGGATGGTACTGTTGCATTGTTCTGTGCCGTTGGTGGGGTAGAAGCACAGTCGGAAACCGTATGGCGTCAGGCTGAAAAATACGGAGTTCCACGTATTGCATTTGTAAATAAAATGGACCGTCAGGGAGCCGATTTCTTTAATGTATATAGAGAAATTAAAGAAAAATTAGGTGCTAATCCTATTCCAATGCAAATTCCTATTGGCGCTGAAGAAACTTTCGAGGGGGTTATCGACCTTGTAGAGATGAAAGCGATCCGTTGGGAAGATGATGCAACAATGGGAACTAAATATGTTCTGGATGAAATTCCTGCAGATTTAATAGAACAAGCTGAGGAATGGAAAGAAAAATTGGTTGAATCAGTTGCAGAAATTGACGACGAAATTTTGGAGCGTTACTTCGATGATCCCGATTCAATTACAAAAGAAGAAATGTTGGCTGTTATTCGTAAAGCAACTTTGGAAGGAGTTATCATTCCAATGATGTGCGGATCAGCTTTCAAAAATAAAGGTGTTCAGCGTTTACTGGATGCCGTTTGTGAGTTCTTGCCTTCTCCGCTTGATAAAGGTGAAGTAAAAGGTATGAATCCTGTAATTGATAAAGAAGTTACACGTCAGCCTGATGCTGATGAGCCTTTAGCTGCGTTGGCATTTAAAATTGCTACCGACCCGTTTGTTGGTCGTTTGGCATTTATTCGTATATACTCAGGTACACTGCATGCTGGTGATACTGTTTATAATTCTCGTACGGGTAAAAAAGAGCGTATCTCGCGTTTGTACCAGATGCACTCTAATAAGCAAAATCCTAAAGATGAGATTGAAGCAGGAGATATTTGTGCAGCAGTAGGTTTCAAAGATATCCGTACAGGAGATACACTGGGTGATATTAAAAACCCAATTGTACTGGAAAGCATGGACTTCCCTGAACCGGTAATTGGTATTGCTATCGAGCCTAAATCGCAGAAAGATGTTGATAAATTAGGAAACGGTTTGGCAAAACTGGCAGAAGAAGATCCAACATTCGTTGTTAAAACCGACGAAGATTCAGGTCAGACTGTAATCCGTGGTATGGGTGAACTTCACCTTGAAATTTTGATCGACCGTTTGCGTCGTGAATTCAAAGTAGAATGTAACCAGGGAGCACCACAGGTAGCTTACAAAGAAGCAATTACTGAGCCTGTTGAATTACGCGAAGTATTCAAAAAGCAGACTGGTGGTCGTGGTAAATTTGCTGATATTATTGTAAAAGTAGAACCTGCTGAAGAAGGAAATGAAGGTTTGGAATTTATCGATGCTGTAAAAGGTGGTCGTATTCCACGCGAATTTATTCCTTCAGTAGAAAAAGGTTTTAAAGATGCGTTGGCAAATGGTCCGTTGGCAGGATTCCCTGTTGACAGCCTGAAAGTAACATTGCTCGACGGTTCGTTCCACCCGGTGGATTCAGACCAGTTATCGTTCGAGATTTGTGCTCGTCAGGCATTTAAGAGTGCTGCATCAAAAGCAAAACCTGCGCTTCTTGAGCCAATTATGAATGTTGAGGTTGTAACTCCAGAAGAGTACATGGGTGATATTATTGCCGACCTTAACCGTCGTCGTGGCGAGATTGCAAGTATGGACAGCAAAGGTAACGCTAAAGTTATCGAAGCTAAAGTACCCCTTTCAGAGCAGTTTGGTTATGTAACCGTATTGCGTACACTTTCATCAGGTCGTGCTACTTCATCAATGGAATTTAGCCATTATGCAGAAGTTCCACGTGGCCTTGCAGAAAAGGTACTGGAAGATTGTAATGGAAAAGTTGATTTATTAAAATAATTTATAACAATTTTCTCTTATGAGTCAAAAGATCAGGATTAAGCTTAAATCGTACGATCACAACTTGGTAGACAAGTCGGCTGAGAAAATCGTTAAAACCGTAAAAACTACTGGTGCTGTAGTTAGTGGTCCTATTCCACTTCCTACTCATCGCAGAGTTTTCACTGTTTTACGTTCAACCTTCGTAAATAAAAAATCGAGGGAGCAATTTCAGTTGTCGTCTTACAAACGTTTGATCGACATTTATAGCTCAACCGCAAAAACAATCGACGCACTAATGAAGCTTGAGCTTCCAAGTGGCGTTGAAGTAGAAATTAAAGTTTGATAATTTAAAGTAGTCGAAAAAAATGGCTGGTATTATTGGAAAAAAAATCGGAATGACATCCGTATTCAGTGTTGAGGGGAAGAATATCCCATGCACTGTGATTGAGGCCGGACCTTGTGTAGTTACACAAGTGAAAACGGCAGAGACCGACGGCTACGAAGCGCTTCAGTTAGCTTATGGCGAGAAAAAAGACAAGCACGCCACAAAAGCTGAAGTTGGCCACTTTAAAAAGGCTGGTGTTTCACCAAAGCGCAAAGTAGTAGAGTTTCATAACACCTATCAGGAAGAGTTTGAACTCGGACAAGAAATTGATGTAAGCATTTTCAATGAAAAAGATTACGTTGATATCGTTGGAGTTTCAAAAGGTAAAGGCTTCCAGGGTGTAGTAAAACGTCACAATTTCCGTGGTGTTAATGATGCTACACACGGTCAGCACAACAGGCTGAGAGCACCTGGTTCTATCGGTGCATCTTCATGGCCTTCACGCGTATTTAAAGGTATGCGTATGGCTGGTAGAGACGGTGGAAAAACAGTTACTATCGAAAACCTTGAGGTAGTAAAAATTATTCCTGAAAAGAATGTAATAGTGGTAAAAGGTTCGGTACCTGGAGCCAAAGGTTCATACTTAATTATTAGAAAACAATGGAACTAAGTGTACTGAATATAGAAGGAAAAGAAACCGGAAAGAAAGTCACTTTAAACGACCAGATTTTCGGTATTGAGCCCAGCGACCACGCCATTTATTTGGATGTAAAACAATACATGGCTAACCAACGCCAGGGTACAAGCAAATCAAAAGAACGGGGAGAAATAACCGGTAGCACAAAAAAGATTAAAAGACAAAAAGGTACAGGTACAGCACGTGCCGGTAGCATCAAGTCTCCTGTCTTTCGTGGTGGTGGTACTATTTTTGGCCCACGCCCACGTAACTACGGTTTCAAGC
>DASQBW010000040.1:0-2931 GCA_035635015.1 Draconibacterium sp.
GTTTTTCTGAGCTTCCAGCAATCCTTTTTGTTGCTGTTCAGGCGTAATTTCCGGAATTAGTTTAGCAACAAAACCCATAGCATTGTCGATTAGAATTCCGGTAGGCTCACCGTTTTTCAGCAGGACTTCCCCACCCTGCACTTTAGTATCAGCCGAGATTCCAGCCAACTCCATAGCTTTTGAATTGCACCAGGCTGCATGTCCGTCAACTCGAATCAAATAAACGGGAATATCATGAAAGAACTCATCCAATATTGTTTTGTCCGGGAAACTAGTGTCTTCCCAATCGTTCTGATCCCAACTCCGTCCCAATATCCAATTGCCTCCAAATTTATCATGGTGCTCTTTTAACAAGGCATAAATTTCATCCGAACTCTCTGTTCCGCGTAAATCGGCATACTGCATCAAATTCACAGCATAACCGTTAAAATGGCAGTGTGCATCGTTAAAACCCGGATAAACAAATTGTCCTTCGGCATCCACTACCTTATCCGCGTCGTATTGATCCCGGATTTCTTGTGTGGTGCCTATTGCCAGAATCTTACCGTCTTTAACCGCAAACGACTCCACAGTTGAGAAGTCCTCATCAACCGTATAAATCCACCCTCCCCTAACAATCAGGTCAACCTTTACTTTTCGCGTGCACGATGCCATTACCAATATTAAAATTAACACCCTAAACAATCTCATACTTCAGATGTTGGTTAGGCACAAATGTAGGCTTTTCGGGCATATTTTAAAACAGATAAAACGAACCACTTTTCCTACGATATATTCTTATATTTGCCCGACTTGCAGGATATAACAACGCAGAAAGATGTTTACAGTCGGCATATTTACAACGCATATCCCCTACCTGGCCTTTATTGTATTTTATGCCTGGTTTTTGCTTTTTGGCGTTGAACAGGTGCATGAAGGCAAAGTCCGGTTTGCTGAAAAGTCTGTTTTCATTGAACACCATATAAGCCATTCACAAACCGCACCCGTTAGTGTTTATAATTTTTTCAAACTTACAAACTACAAACCTTTTAGCTTAACGAAATCTATTGTCCTAACAATCAGACTAAAATGGAAACCACATTGTATACTGTTCGCAAAACAGGATTGTTATTTAAAAGGTTCTTTTTGTCGCCCTCCCCCGCAAAACATTAATTTCACCCGGCTGTTTAATTAAACCTTTTAACTTTGCTTATTACACGCAAAATCATGCTGTTATTTAATAATATGAAAAATATTCTTACTTTAATATTGATGACATTTCTGATTAACACCTCAGTTAATGCTCAACAAGATGAAAAAAATGATTCCATTAAACATTATCAATTAGAAGATATTCAAATTAAATCGCCAAAATACAACCGCAATATTTTTAAGATTCCGGCAGCAGCAACAATGGTGCCCGCACGTCTTATTGAAAACAATAAAGTAGAAGATCTGACGGATGTTTCGGCCATTGTTCCAAATTTCTTTATGCCCGATTACGGTTCTAAACTCACATCTCCTGTTTACATTCGCGGTGTTGGTAACCGAATAAACACACCATCGGTAGGTTTATATGTGGATGGTATTCCATACTTTGAAAAAGCCGCTTTTAATTTTGACTTTTTCGATATTGAGCAAATCGAAGTTTTAAGAGGCCCTCAGGGAACACTTTACGGAAGAAATGCTATGGGCGGATTGATTAACATTATTTCGCGTCAACCGTCTGATGAACGTATAACCGAAATATCAACTGATTATGGAAATTACAACCAACTGAACGCACAAATTTCACATAATCAACCCATTGGAAAATCATTTGCTGTTTTGGGAAATGTTGGAGTTCGTCATAACGATGGTTTTTTTACCAACCAATACAACAACAAAAAAGCGGATAAACTTGACTCCTATTCAGGAAGATTGAAATTACTTTTTACACCTTCCGACCGATTTCGGGCATCAGGAAATGTACAGTATGAAGACAGCCGCCAGAGTGGTTATCCATACGCCATTTTTAATGACGAAACAAACGAGATTACTGAAATAAATTACAACCGCGAGAGTGGTTACGACCGTAAGCTTTTTTCATCGGGAGTAAACCTGGCGTATTCTGCTGATAATTATCAAATTCACGCCATTAGTAGTTTTCAGTCGGTGAACGATGCTCAGGATATCGACCAGGACTTTTCAGCAACTGATTTATATTTTGTAACTCAAGACCAGGACATTGACATGTTCTCGCAGGAAATAAACATCCAGTCGAACGAAAATGAAACTTACGATTGGCTGTTTGGTGCGTTTGCCTTTCATCAGGGGCTTGATAAAGAGGTGCATTTAGATATGGGTGAAGATCAACTGGCCAAAATGCCATATACCGAATATTCATACACAAAATACTACGATAACAGCAATTCAGGGATTGCTTTTTTTCATCAGTCGACATTAAAATTCGGGGAATTTTCGCTTACTGCAGGAATTCGTGCTGATTACGAAAAAGCAACACTCGACTATGTTTACCAGCGCTCGCGAAACGGTAACCTGGACGATGCTGAAACTTTCGACAGCGAAATGGATTTCTTTGAAGTACTGCCAAAAGTGGCTTTAAAATATAGCATTTCCGAATATTTGGTTCCGTATGTTACCGTTGCCAAAGGTTACAATTCCGGAGGTTTTAACTCTACATTCGAACGTGAAGAAGACCGTTCGTTCGATCCTGAACGATCGTGGAACTACGAAACCGGAATAAAAACCAAGTGGTTGAAACAGCGCATCTACGCCAACCTGGCTTTCTTTTATATTGATTGGGATAATCAGCAGGTTTACCAAGCAGTGCCAAGCGGAACCGGATCAATGCTAACCAATGCCGGAAAATCGGAAAGTAAAGGTGTTGAATTTGAAATTAAAGCCTTACCTGCAAAAAACCTTGAAACCTGGCTCGCTTTTGGCTATAAC
>DASQBW010000041.1:0-3682 GCA_035635015.1 Draconibacterium sp.
CTGTAAATCTTCAGCCTAATTTGGACACGTTGGTATAAAAGTTAAGAGATAGATTTCTTAATTTAATAACCACTAAAAAGTTCAAAAATGGCAGTAAAAAAACAGAGTGCTGAATCGAAAGTAAAAGAGATAAGAAGGCACACCCGCAAGAAGTATTCAGCAGAAGAAAAAATCAGGATTGTTATTGAAGGATTAAGAGGTGAAACCAGCGTTGCTGAACTTTGCCGCAAGGAAGGTATCAATGCTAATCTTTACTACAACTGGAGTAAAGATTTTATGGAAGCAGGTAAAAGTCGCTTAGCAGGTGACACAAAGCGAGAAGCAACATCGAGTGAAGTTCATGATTTAAAGGGTGAAAACCTGGAACTTAAGCAGCTTGTTGCCGAGTTGAGTTTGCAGAACCGGGTGCTTAAAAAAAATCAAAATGGTATCGGGTAAATTACAAGTACATGAGAAGAAGCGCAGGTGAAAAAATGGAAATCATTCGTATCGCACAAGACTCGGAACTGGGCGTAAAACGTACGCTTGAAGAACTTGGCATTAGCCGAAGTACCTTTTACGTATGGTACAAACAATACCTCGAAGACGGTTTCGATGGACTGAAACCCAAGTCTCCAAAACGTAAATCATTTTGGAACAAAATCCCTGAGAGCGAAAAGCAAAAGGTAATTGAAACTGCCCTTGAAAAGGAAAACCTTTCGCCCAGGGAACTGGCTTATCATATCACCGATAAACAAGGCTGGTTTATTAGCGAATCGAGTGTTTACAGGATTTTGAAAGAGCGGGGATTGATAACCAGTCCGGCATGGATTCTGATGGCTGCTTCTGATGAGTTCAAGGATAAAACAAGCCGGGTTCACCAACAATGGCAAACCGATTTTACGTACTTCAAAATTATTAACTGGGGTTGGTATTATCTGGCTACAATTATGGACGACTATTCGCGGTATATTATCACGTGGGAGCTGTGCCAGAATATGGAGTCGGGTGATGCTATGCGGGTTGTAGGGCAAGCCCTACAAATAACCGGTCTTTCCGAAGATAATCGGCCGCGGCTTTTATCCGACAATGGTTCCTGCTATGTTTCCCATGCTTTTAAAGAGTTTATCGACCTGCAAAATATGGGGCATGTTCAAGGTGCCCCATACCATCCGCAAACACAGGGAAAGATTGAGCGGTATCACCGGACAATGAAAAATGTGGTTAAACTTGAAAACTACTATTTCCCCGATGATTTGCGTGCCAGCATCCAGACTTTTGTAGACCATTACAACAACCACAGATATCACGAATCGCTTAGGAATGTTACTCCTGCCGATGTTTATTTCGGGAGGCAAAAACAGGTACTTAACCGCAGGAAAGAAATTAAAATTGAAACAATAAAAGAAAGGAGGAAAATGAATCGGCAATCAAAAAAAACAGCGTAATCAACTATTGAAATATTGATAACTTTCTTAACGCTTTGCTAAAAGTTAGCAACATTTCAACAGTTCAGAGAAAATATCATTAACAATAATTTTAATTGTAAAAAGTATCTCTTAAGTTTATAGAGAAATTTGTCCAATAAGTCCTGACGTTAAACAATCTGTACTCAGAGCTAGAATATCCTGAATAAAATAATCCCGTTTTGCTACATGGAGGATACCCGATAAAATGCGAAGTTGTAACTTTGGTTTTTTATCGGAATGAACCAAAAAGAAAAATACATTGATCCTTTGGAAAGAATGTTTATCGCTCTTTTTGATCGTTTTAATAATATCTTTTTGGGAAAGTACAATATGTAATAGAGGTGCGACAATATCTTTATGCATTACATAATGAAAGGAAACTCCGGGTACCGTTAAAAATGAATCGATTGGCTCGGTTTTGTTAAACTTCTCCTGGATCAGATTCTGGTCGATATTCAATTGTTCGGCATACGATGCTGCAACCAGTTCAACAATCTTGTTCGATGGGCATTACCTTTTCTATACGTGTAATTTTTGCCCTTACAATCGTTTGGTTAAATTGATCATCTTCGCGTAATCCTTTTTCGCAGAGTATGCTCATAAATTCATTTTCCAGTTCATTGTGTTGATTCTTTCCAAGCAATGCAAACCATCGATAGATAGCTCCTTCGCGTTTTACCCGTTGTTTTACATAAAACCGATACCAGAGGTAGGTGAGAAAAATGGTGACAAGGGTAAAACGACAGGTTTTATACCCATAAAAAACATTAGACTAAAAGAGGTAAGTATGCCAAAAATTTGCATGTATGGGTAAAGAGGTGAGTGGTACCCGGGATCGTAGGATGCTATTTTACTGTTACGAAATACAACAACCGAGAAGTTTATAACAATAAAAATGAACAGTTGAAAAGTACTGGCCAGTTTAACAATTCCTTCTTCTGATAAAAATAGTATAAAAAGCACTATGATAACAGCGGTAAGAATAATGGCTGGAGCCGGAGTCCCATAGCGACTTATAGAATTAAAATAATCGAAGAATAATTTATCCCTGCTCATTGCCAACGGATAACGAGATGTAGAAAGCATGCTTGCATTACCGGTAAAAGCAAAGGCCAGGATTGCAGACACAATTATAATGTATAGTCCTATTTTTGTAGGAGGCCAGTTGAAAATTTGTTCGGCAGCCGTTGCAACCGGCGATAGGTCTGAGGTAAGCGTGTTCTTATCTACCACGTTAATGATGATATAGACACCAGCCACATATATGAACATAATCACAAGTAGAGACAATGCCATTCCTAAAGGAATATTTCTTTCCGGGCGTTTTATTTCTTCAGCAACACTTGTAATTTGAGTTAATCCCAGGTAGGATACAAAAACAAAACCAGTAGTAAAAATGAGACCTTTAGCTCCATGCGTAAAAAACGGTGTAAAATTCTCCGGAGCAACTATATTTTGTGCTTGTTCTGACAGATGAATGGCACGAAGCCCGTCAAAAATGAAAAGACCAATTGTAACGAGAAGTATTACCACAAATATCTTTTGTATCCCTGAAGATTTTTTTTGCACCGAAAATGTTTATTATCGTAAAAATAAAAGTAAAGATAACTGCAGTCTCTCTGATCGGGATATTCCAAAAAATGGATGTATATGCTCCAATTCCAACCAAGGCAAACGCTGTTTTAAGTGACAGGGCAATGTATTTACCTATCCCGCCAATGGTTCCAAACATGGGGCCCAAACTACGATCGAGAAAATAGTATGTTCCTCCTGCGCGGGGCAATGCGGTTGCAATTTCGGCTATACTAAACATGGTTGGCATGATCAATATTCCGGCAAGAAGATAAGCCAGAATTACTGATGGCCCTGTATACTGCGATGCAATACCCGGAAGCAAAAAAATCCTGAACTAAACATAGCTCCGGTGCTTATAGCAAACACATCAAATAATCCCAACTCTTTCTTCAATTTCATTGCGTGTCTTTTTTCACTTATGTAATATTTATACAGTTAAGAGAAGAAAAGGTTTTACAGGAAATAGAAATTCAGGAGAGAGAAATATTAATAAAAATTGTTTTGAATAAAAAGAGATCAGGGATTAAGCGTATTAAAAAAAGGTTGCCAAAACTGACAACCTTTTTTCTTTCCTATCCCAGATATGTTTTTAATAATTTGCTACGCGATGTATGCCTTAATCGTCTGATAGCCTTTTCTTTTATCTGCCTTACCCTTTC
>DASQBW010000042.1:0-3726 GCA_035635015.1 Draconibacterium sp.
TCATAATAAAAGCCAGGGTAGAAGGGCTGCGCGATTATGGTTCAGCTATTAGTCCTTTTAATTCATTTTTATTACTTCAGGGACTGGAAACTTTATCGCTAAGAATGGATCGACATGTGGAGAACACCCTGGCGCTTGCTAAATGGCTGGAAAACCATCCAAAAGTTAAGAGTGTAAATTACCCGGGATTACCGAGCAGCCCATCGTATGCTAATGCACAAAAATACCTGCCTAAAGGTGCCGGTGGTGTACTTTCTTTTGATGTACAAGGCGACAAGGATACTGCTAACAAAGTTGTAAATAACCTGGAATTGGCGAGCCACCTTGCCAATGTAGGTGATGCGAAAACACTAATTATACAACCAGCTGCAACTACACACCAACAATTGTCGGAAGAGGCACAGATTGCTGCCGGAGTATTTCCAACACAACTAAGAGTAAGTGTTGGGTTGGAACATATTGATGATATAATTGCCGACTTTGAACAAGCGCTGGAAAAAATATAGTATTTATAGTTGATAAAAATTCACCTGCCGACATTAAATCGGTGGGTGAATTAACAACGTATAGTTTACTTAAATTTTGACGATATTCTTATAAACACCGGATAAGCACTAAATAATGTTGCTTAGTTTTGCAGTCGGAAAACAGAATACATGAGATTTGATTCGACGTAGATGTAAATATCTCAATACAGAAAACTAAAAAATAGTAAAAATGCCATTAAATATACCTGACAAATTACCTGCAATTGAGCTGCTGAGAAATGAGAATATTTTTGTAATGGACTCTTCGCGGGCTTCACATCAGGATATCCGACCGTTAAAGATCGTGATCCTGAACCTAATGCCGCTAAAGATTTCAACCGAGACAGATTTGCTTCGGCTTTTGTCAAATTCACCATTACAGATTGAAATTGACTTTTTAAAAATAAAAGGACATACACCGAAAAATACGTCGTCTTCACACATGAAAGAGTTTTACCGCACTTATGATGAACTCAAAAGTAAAAAGTACGATGGAATGATAATTACAGGTGCCCCGGTTGAACTCCTCGACTTTGAGGAAGTTACCTATTGGGATGAAATGAAACAGATTCTCGATTGGGCAGAACACCATGTAACCTCTACACTTTTTATTTGCTGGGCAGCACAAGCCGGGCTCTATCATTATTACAATATCCCTAAATATCCACTTAAAAAGAAAATGTTTGGCGTTTTTGAACATCGTTTGTCCGATTCAAAACTTCCAATATTCAGAGGATTTGATGATGTATTTTATATTCCACATTCACGTCATACCGAAATCCGTAAAGAAGACATTGAGAAAGTTAAAGAACTGGAAATTATTTCCTGTTCAGATGAAGCAGGTGTATCTATTGTTAAAGCAAAAGAGGGGCGGCAGCTTTTTATTACCGGGCATTCAGAATATTCGCGTCGTACACTTGATACAGAATATAAACGCGATTTGGCAAAAAAGTTACCAATTGAAATGCCAGTAAATTATTACGCAAACAATGATTCAGCTTATGATCCCGTTATGAGGTGGAAATCAACTGCCAATCTTTTATTTGCAAATTGGTTAAATTACTATGTGTATCAGGAAACTCCTTACGATTTGGAGCAGATAAGCTGATAATCCACCAGAATTGTATTTCTGATTTTTCGATATTTCCTTTTATCTCGTAACTTTGAGTAAGAAACACAATAAACGCATATATCATGAAAAAGATTGCAGTTGTATTAGCCGGTAACGGTGTTTATGATGGTGCAGAAATTCACGAATCTACATTAACTTTATTAGCCATTGCCCGTCAAGGGGCAAGCTATCAGTGCTTTGCCCCCGATATAAATCAGGCACATGTGATTAACCATATTACCGGTGAAGAAATGCAGGAAAAAAGGAATGTTATGGTTGAAGCGGCACGAATAGCCAGAGGTAATATAAAACCGTTATCAGAATATAAGACAACAGATTTTGATGCAATAATTTTTCCCGGAGGATTTGGTGCCGCCAAGAACCTGTGCAACTTTGCTTTTAATGGCGCCGATTGTACAGTGAATGCCGACGTGGAGAAAGCCATTAAAGAAACAGTTGCGTCCGGTAAACCCATCGGAGCGCTTTGTATTTCGCCAGTGATAATGGCTAAGGTTTTAGGTGAAGTAAAACTCACCATCGGCCAGGATAAAAGTACAGCTGACGCCATCCAATCGATGGGGGCAACTCATGTTACAACCAACCATGGCGAAATTGTAGTGGATGAGAAATTAAAACTGGTAACAACGCCTTGCTACATGCTCGATGCGAATATTGTACAAATTGAAGAAGGGGCATCAAATGTAGTTGCAAAAATTCTGGAAATTGCCTAACGTTTATTTGGAATTTGAGAAAAGTCTGATTTATGAAGATAATTCCTTATATCGATATTCATACACACCCGTTTAGTAACGAGAAAAACACAATTACTATACAGAATATAAATCCGGGTGATAGATTTGCGGCGTTTAATGGGCGAAATTTTTATTCAATAGGCCTTCATCCATGGAATTTAGGTACAAAAGATGAAAATAACCAGGCATTGCAGCTTGTTGAAGAAGCGCTTGAATTTGATCACGTAATTTGTGTTGGCGAAGCAGGACTGGATAAAATTAGTGGTGGCGATTATATTGAGCAGCTTCGGGTATTTGAGGCCCAGGCTATTATTGCTGAGGAGTATCAATACCCACTTATTATTCATTGTGTGAAAGCGTTAAACGAAGTTGTGGAACTTCGAAAAAAAATGAATCCAGCAATGCCGTGGATTTTGCATGCGTATAACGGCAGTGTTGAAACAACGAAACAGATAATTGATCATGGCTTCTTCTTTTCGTTCGGTCGTAATTTGTTTCGAGATAACTCCAAAGCCGCTGAATCGTTAAAGTTACTTCCTCTAAATAAAGTATTTTTTGAAACTGATGAATCAGAAACGGGAGTGGAGTTAATTTACAAACAGGCTGCAGCCCTGAAGGAAATGCCGTTGGAGGAGCTGAAAGAAGCGGTCTGGAATAATTTTAATCAGGTGGAAAAATCCTTAATTCCGGGGAAAATTTAGATGCAATTTATTTTCTTTGCGCGCATTTAAAATTATCATTGTTATGCATTGGTTGGAACGAACCGAATTGTTATTGGGTGAAGAAAAATTGGCAATACTAAAAAATGCCAATGTTTTAGTTGTTGGTTTGGGTGGTGTGGGAGCCTACGCCGCCGAACAATTATGCCGTGCCGGAATAGGGAAGATGACGGTTGTTGACGGAGATGTGGTTGAAGAAAGTAACAGAAACCGCCAGATGCCGGCATTAATAAGTACAATTGGAATACCAAAAGCTGAAGTTCTAGCCAAACGTTTTCTCGATATTAATCCGGATTTGGAATTAACCATCGTTAATGAATTCATTCGCGATGAAAAAACAATCGAACTATTAAAAAGTCAGCCTTTCGATTATGTCGTCGATGCAATTGATACACTTTCTCCAAAAGTTTTCCTCGTTTATCAGGCTTTACAGCTAGGCTTAAAAGTTATAAGTTCAATGGGAGCAGGTGGGAAAACCGATCCGTCAATAGTTGAAATTTGCGACATTAAGAAATCTTACAATTGCAAGCTGGCAAAGGTTATGCGAAAGCGATTATCGCGTTTGGGTATAAAAAAAGGGATTACAGTAGTCTTTTCGCCTCAAGACATTGATGAAA
>DASQBW010000043.1:0-2829 GCA_035635015.1 Draconibacterium sp.
CATTTATGTCGATAATAAATTAATCAATTCTTTCTAAACTGCAAGAATATTTTTTACTTTTGAAGAAACTATTTTTCTCGAATGAACTACTTTGGCAAGAATATCAAGCTGTTACGCAATCGAAAAAAACGCACACAAAACGAGGTGGCTGCTGCACTGGAACTAAAACGCACCACTGTTAACGCGCTCGAAAATACAATCAGCCAGCCAACGGTTTCGCACCTGCAGGCTTTTTCGAAATATTTTGGAATAGCAATCGATACACTGATCAATATTGATTTGCAGGAGTTATCAGAAAGTCAGTTTGCCGACTTGCAAAATGGTTTTGATGTCTTTATCCGTGGGTCAAATTTAAGGGTAATTGCCACCACAGTAGATTCAGAAAACAACGATAATATCGAATTTGTAAACGAAAAAGCCAAAGCCGGTTATGTAAATTGTTTTGCCGATCCGGAATACATCGGGAGATTACCGGTATTTCAGCTGCCGTTTTTATCGCCCGAAAAAAAGTACAGGGCTTTTTCCATCGAGGGCGATTCGATGTTGCCCATTCCGCACGGAGCAATTGTAATTGGCGAGTATGTACAAGACTTTTACAATATTAATAATAACGAAGCCTATGTTATTGTTACACGCGACGAGGGTATCGTTTTTAAAGTGGTCCAAAACAATATCACCGACAAGCAATCGCTGAACCTGATCTCGCTGAACAGTGAATTTAAACCCTACAACGTACAAATTAATGAGGTGACAGAAGTCTGGAAATTTGTATGCTACCTGAATACAGAAATACCGGAGCCCGAAACAGACATCGGCCGCCTGATGAAACAAATGGAGACCATGCAAATTGCCATTAAACAACTTGAAGCCAGAATTGGCTAACCAAACAATAGATTCGCACACGCTTGAAATTTAAGGCAACCACTCTCGTCTACCTTTCGTAACTTTAGAAAAAGTATTGGAACAAGATATGCAAGAAGCTTTATTCTATAGTAAAAACACAAACGGACAAGTTGAGTGCGAACTTTGTCCGTGGAACTGCATTTTACCCGACGGCCAAACAGGAATTTGCAGGGTGCGCACCAACCACGGTGGCGTTTTAATTACCGACGTGTACAATAAAGTGGCTGCGCTTGGTTCCGATCCTATTGAAAAAAAACCACTCTACCATTTTTACCCCCGAAAAAACATTTTATCGGTAGGAGAAGTTGGCTGTAACCTCCAATGCAGTTTCTGCCAAAACCACCGAATTTCGCAGTGTAAAGCTTCTGAGTTCTCTGGTTTTCATAACATCAGTGCCAAAAAGATCGTTAAGGAAGCCCTGAAAACGTGGAACAACATTGGCATTGCTTACACCTACAACGAACCTTTTACTTTCTATGAATTTTTATTGGAGACTGCGCAATTGGCTCATTCAAAAGAATTAAAAAATGTGGTAGTTTCCAACGGTTACATCAATAAAGAACCGTTACAAAAACTACTACCTTTTATCGACGCTTTTAACATCGATTTGAAAGCTTTCTCGAACGACTTTTATAAACAATACACCAAAGGGAAATTACAACCGGTGTTAGATGCACTCAAACAAATTGCTGAAAGTCCGGCTCACCTTGAAATTACTACACTGGTTATTCCCGGATTAAATGATGATCCTGAAGAATTTAACAGTATGATAAACTGGATTGCCCACGAACTGGGGAGCGAAGTACCGCTTCATCTATCGCGTTATTATCCGCAGTATAAATTGAAAGCGCCTGCCACGCCAATGAAAACATTAATAGAATTATACGAATTGGCAAAACAACAGTTAAAACATGTTTATCTCGGAAATGTTAGTGACGAAGAACGATCATCAACTTTCTGTTCTAACTGCAATGCAACGCTTATCTCCAGAAACCACTACAATACAGAAATTACAACACTTGATGCAGACGGAAAATGTAAAAAATGCGGTGTGCCTGCCGCAGTAATTATTTAGCAAGCAATTCGTAAAGTACTCCTTCACGCAAAGCAAAATCGGTTTGTACGATCTGTTTTATTCCAATGGAAGTAATAAGTGTTTCGATTAAAATTACAGCCGGCACAATTAGGTCGACACGCACATAATCCATTCCTTTCATTTGTAAACGTTCGTCGCGGGTTGATTGCAACAACTTTTTGTAAACCACATAAAATTCCTCCAGCGAAATAACTTGTGTTACCCACTGTTTCTCACCCGGATTTACCTCATCAATCATATCCGCAATCGTATCAAAAGCACCGGAGCAGCCGATTAAAGTTACAACGTTATTTTCTGTACAATTACGTATTGCCGTTTGATGTTCGTCAGCAAAATACTTCTGAAGTTCGCTGACCTGCTTATCGCTTATCGGATCAGAAAGATTAAACGAATTAATGACTCTCGACATTCCGGTCGGCCGACTTTCTTTCCAAAGCATTGATTTGCGGCGAGTTAATATTAGTTCATTGCTACCACCCCCAATATCAAGAATTACAGAAGGAAATTCAATTTTCTTAAAAGCCAGCAACACACCTTTAAAAATCAGGTCAGCTTCGCGTTCCCCCGAAATAATTTCCACAGAACAATCGCAAACCTTTTCAATTGCGGCTATGAATTCAGTTCTATTATCAGCAGAGCGGACCGCCGAGGTTGCAAAAACCTTTATTTCATCAACACCAAAAGTATCCATAACCTCTTTATGTGCTTGAAATGCAGCTATTGTTCGAAAAGTAGCCTTCTCACTTATTTGATTTTCCCTGATTTTTCCGTCGCCCAGTTTCACCATTTCCTTGCTTTGGTGCAATAGCTTGTAATCTGCACTATATATT
>DASQBW010000044.1:0-2306 GCA_035635015.1 Draconibacterium sp.
GATACAACTGTTACACGACTTATTGGATTAGCTATCCTCGAAGAATTAGGGCTAAATGAAGAACAGGTCGATTCCTTACAAAAAATTCCATACGAAGTATTGTATAATGCCGGTACAGCAGCCAAGAATAAAATATTGCGAAAACTAAGAGAAGAAGGGATTGCGGCTGCGAGACTTGAATGGGCACCAAGTATCGATGGTGATGTCATGCCTTATCAGCTGGGAAGTCCTGAGGGAGTGGCCATATCGAAGGACATACCGCTGATGATAGGGACAACCAAAAACGAAGTAGCGGCAGCGATGGGCAATTCGCTGAAACCAGATGCAACGATGAATGATATCAAAGAAATATTGACGCGAACTCATGGCAATAAGACAGATGATTTTGTTTTGGCTGTTCAAAAGGATCACCCTAATTTGACGAATCCTAAAGAGTTACTTGACATTGATGTTATTTTTCGCCCCATAGCCGTACATATTGCCAACAGTAAATCCAAGTTGACCGGAGGTGCCCCTACATACTTGTATATGTTTAGTTGGCAATCGCCTGTTTTGGATGGAAGCCTTAAGGCTCCACATTGTATTGAAATAGGTTTTGCATTTAATAATATTGCGGTAAACAGGGAATTTACCGGAGACAGTAAAGAAACTTATGCGCTTGCCGACCTTGTGAGTAAAACCTGGACGCGTTTTGCAGCAACGGGAAATCCAAATGGTGCAGGATCACCCGAGTGGCAGGGCTATACTAAAGAAAACGGATTAACCATGTTCTTTGATAATCCCTGCAAGGTTGTGGCTCATTATGACAAAACATTAATGGATTTTTTAAGTATTAACTAACAATTTGAATCATTTATTTCCTCTTCCCATTTCATTTATCAGCATGTTCGGGAATGAATCGGATAGGCAACTGTGGTCGTTGGTTTTGTCCGTAAGGATTGACATTTTAAAAAAGTCCGGAATGTTAATTGTGTTTGGTAAAGGTTCTTAAATCAACCTTTTACAAATTAGGTTGCAACTTCCAGCTGTCAGGGGAGCCAAAAATTTGAAGAGGTCTCTTTTGACCTCTTTTTTTATGTCCAAATTTTTGAAAACATTACTGGTATTTAGAAGTACAAGGATCGGTTTTGTGAACTCATAGGTTGCAACTTTTCCTTTCTCCAAAATCAATTTTTCAGAAAAGATGCAACCTAAAACCTTTTTCTTGGTCTTTCCATCCGCATTCTTGTAATAATCTACAAGGTTCTCAGCCCTCAACTGAGTACATATAATTAAACTATCCGGTTCTTCTGCATCAGACTCCAAATCCTGATAAAAGCTGTTTAAATATTTGATTTCCAATTTTTTTCGGTGGCATCTTCACGCCAGTTATTCAAAATAAATCCGGCTGTAACACCTATGAATACCACAGCAAGTTCAATGATGTAGTATGTCCAACTAATTTTGCTATTTTTAGCTATAATAATTATTTTGATTTATACGCGAAAATTATCAATTATTCTTTGGATTCAAAGTAGAAGTAAATTTTTGAGGTGTACGACCGAATAAATAAAGTCGAACTTATTTTTAAATAGAAGTACTCAAATTTTTGATGGTCTTCAATTGAATAGATTATAGAAACAAATTCCGGCACCAAGATTTAACCCCCAATCCATTTGTTTTCCTAAAACATAACCCTGGGTTTTGAATCCTGCATTATAAATCAATCCAAAATTTTGATTGATTTTCCATTCTCCATTCAATTCCACAGAAAATCCACTGCCAAAAATATCCTGATCCCAAACTTAAGTATTGTTCGATGTTCGATAAGAAATATCTGTTCCAGAGTAAAAATCCAAAACGGTTTGCTGATTTTGAGTTACCTCCGAAATCGGTGGTTTGCACTACCATTGAAACAAACCGCTGGTATCCGGAGATTATGATAATGCACCACATCCGGAAGAACGTGCAGATGCAATGGAACTTGCCAGCAAACGATACCCAACATATGTCACAATCGAACCAATTATGGACTTCGACCTAGACGAACTTGTAGTATTAATCAGGCAATGTAATCCAAAACAGGTGAATATTGGGGCTGATTCATAAGGACATCAGTTACCTGAACCAGATCGAGGGAAAATTACGGCGTTGATTAATGAGCTGCAAAAGTGTACGACGGTCGAAAAAAAGAGCAATCTGTCAAGATTATTGCGATAACCTCTTGCCCTGTCTGCTCCCCTAATAGTTGGAAGTTGCAACCTAATTTGTAAAAGGTTGGTGTGAATCAACACATTTATTTACTTCGAAAACTAAATTCTATCATC
>DASQBW010000045.1:0-2773 GCA_035635015.1 Draconibacterium sp.
ACTGGAGCGTTTACGGTGTTGGGCGCGGATTTAGCAATGCACTCTATTCCGGTTACAAAAACAGCCGGATTATTCTTGAAGGTTATAACTACAACCAACTTTACGCGTTTGCAGAAGATCTAAAAAGTAAGCTGTTGGCAAATGAACGAATTCCCGAGGTTGATATAAATGGTGGTGATAATTCTTATCAAACTCAATCGTTAAACGAGTATTTTATTGATTTTAACCGCGAACAATTCGGATTCAATGAGATTTCCTTACATGATTTTTATACCTATCTAAATAAGCAGACGTATAACCGTCCACTTACACCCGTATTCTCTGGCAATGAGAACCAACCGGTTTTATTAACTTCAAATACAGCAGGTATATTTAATGTGTGGGATCTTAAAAACTCACCGATTAAACTCAATAATAAAGTTTTTAAACTTACATCTTTAGGAAAGGTGGAAAAACGAAAAACCGGAAATGATATTTACAAACACAACCAGCAATACCAGCTAAACGTTGCTTACGATTTTATTGGCCCCCAACCTTTGGCAAAAACGGTACAAGAGGATCAAATTAAAGAAATGAACAAAATTCTACCATTGGGCTACCTTGCTAAAGATAGCTCATACAGCTCGTGGAACCGGAATGATAAAAAGCAATATTATCTTTTGCTTCTGGTTATTGCCATAATATTTATACTAACCAGCATATTATTTGAATCTATTATTCAACCGCTTGTTGTAATTTGTATGATTCCCATTTCGTATATCGGGGTATTTCTTACTTTTTACCTGTTTGATTTCAATTTTGACCAGGGAGGTTTTGCTTCCTTCGTATTACTAAGCGGGATTGTGGTAAATGCAGGTTTATACATTATTAACGATTATAATAATCTAAAAAAGAGAGGCACAGTACTTAACAATATGCAGTTGTATATAAAAGCATTTAACCATAAGATTATCCCCATAGCCTTAACCATCATCTCTACAATTCTGGGCTTAATCCCTTTTGTATGGTTGGGACAAAACGAAGCCTTTTGGTTTGCTTTTGCTGTTGGAGCAATGGGAGGATTATTGTTTTCGTTTGTGGCTCTACTTTTCTATTTGCCATTATTAATGAAATTGAATACGAAATGAATAGTATAAGACTTAAAACTTACCGAAAAGAAAGAATAGTTTGTTGTGAGAAATTAATAGGATCAATAAATAAAGTTGTTTGTATATTAGTTCTTGTTATTTCTTTTATTGTTGCCTGTTCTACAAATACCACTAATAACAATGCGAAAATACAGTTTGCCGCAGATGAGCATGATTTTAATACACTACAACTTAAAAAGGAGGTTGAATATAGCTTCGATTTTTCGAATCCCGGAGAAAGCGTTTTGCTTATTTATGATGTAAAAACCTCTTGTGGCTGCACGGTTGCAGAGTGGCCCAAACAACCTATAAAACCCAAGAAAACTGGCAGTATTATAGTTAATTATGATTCTGAATATCCCGGCATGTTCCACAAAGAGATTACGGTGTATTACAACGGTGAAGATTCACCTAAAGTACTGCGCGTTAAAGGACAGGTGGAATATCCTTACCCGGAAGAGAATATTTCGACAGAATGAAGAAATCTAAAGTTATACCGGTTTTATTTGCTGTGTGCGCAATTGTATTGCTACTGTATAAAATATTTTGGCTAGCCATCATTTTTATTATTCTGATGGTTTTATGTTTTTTTTATTTTCGGTTCCAAAATTTAATAAGAAACAGCTTGGTTACAGCCAGTGGAACTTTACTGTTGGTTTTTGTTTTTGCCATAGTATTTCGGGTGCTTTTTGTTGAAATTTATTCCATACCAAGCGGTTCAATGGAAGATACACTTATTCCCGGTGACAAAATAATAGTGAATAAGTTAATTTACGGACCGGAATTGCCCCGCTCACCTTTTGAAATTCCCTGGATTAACCTCTTTTTCTACCTGAACAAGAATACCAGAGGTAAAAAGGATTCATTGACTTGGGATTACAAACGTTTAAATGGATTTTCTTCTCCAGAAAGAAACGATGTGATGGTTTTTCGACATCCTGTTTTTGGAGGCAGAGGTTTTTTTGTTGTTAAACGTTGTGTGGCACAACCTGGCGATACCATAAATATACAGCGTAGTGTTTTAACCATTAATCAAGAAAAATTTCCTGAGGCAAAGACCTTAAGAAAGACATATCAGGTTTGGTCTGAAAATTTAACGGAATTGTATGAGAAAATAGACAGTTTAAGTATCGGAACAAATCTTCATTCAATTCGACAGCTTAGCCAAACGACACTAAATCTTTTTTTGAACAATTATCAGTTTGAACAACTTCATGCCCTTGGAACCATCGATTCCTTTTCTGTGACCACGGTTCCGAATGATTCCTCTCATTGGGTATACCCTGTTAATAAGGAGTTTTCGTGGACGATTGATGATTACGGCCCTTTGATTGTTCCCAAAAAAGGAATGACGATTCAATTGAATCATAGAACCTTTTTAATGTATCAACAAACTATAAAACTGTTGGAAAGGAACGAACTTGCAGAGATAGAAGGACAGTTCTTTATTAATGGCGAAATAGCAAATGATTACACTTTTCAGCACGACTACTATTTTTTTATGGGAGATAACCGCGGTTTTTCTAACGATTCAAGATACTGGGGTTTTGTGCCTGAAGAAAATATAGTTGGAAAAAGCAGCCTTATTTTGTTCTCCAATAATTATGATGGATTCAATTGGAAAAGAATTTTTAAACCTATAATAT
>DASQBW010000046.1:0-2760 GCA_035635015.1 Draconibacterium sp.
AGGATTTTCTTGTTAATGCTACCATTTTTTCAATTCCTGATGAAAAAGCTTTTGCCCAAATCTACAAATATTTGTAGATTTCTTAATCATTCATTTTTAACGAAGATTGCCTAATATTACAAAACTTTTCGAAGGTGAACAACGTTCAGAAGATTATGTGTTACGATATAAAAACCAAGGTAGAAGCAGCGTTAAAACGAGCACGGCATTACGGCAATGAGGAAGCCATTCAAATGCTGATTGAGCAGTTTCGTCCTTTTTTGGAAGAGGAGTTTTTTCACGTTTCAGGCTTCCAGCACCCAAAATTGTTGATTTATACCAGCGAACATTTTGAGATGCCTGCAATTGCAAGTTGGGGTCTGATTCCGTATTGGGTGAAAAACGAACAACAACAGCTTGATATCTGGAATAAAACCATCAATGCCAGAGGTGAATCTATTTTCGAGAAACCTTCATTTCGTAGCTCTGCTCATTCAAAACGCTGTCTGGTGTACATCGATGGATTTTTCGAGCATCACGATTTTGGCGGGAAAAAGTACCCGTTTTATATTCAGCGGGTGGATAGCAAACCAATTGTGCTGGGTGGATTATGGGATGAATGGACCAATAAGTCAACCGGAGAAGTGATAAACTCATTTACCATTGTAACAACAAAAGCCAATACTCTGATGAAGAAAATTCACAATAATCCGAGATTAAAGGAGGCTCGAATGCCATTCATTTTAGCTGAGGAAAATGAAAACACTTGGTTGAATGGCACTGCAGATGAAGCAAAGAGGTTAATTCTTCCGGCCGATGATGGTTTGTTAAAAGCACACACCGTACGTCGTTTGGGGGGAAAAGGATCGGTTGGTAATTCTCCTGAGGCCATTGAAGAATTTATATATCCTGAGCTCAGGTTCAGAGCTTAATATCAATGGGCACCGATAGTTGACTTTCATTGTTCAGGCGGTCGAGAACTGAAATGCGTAGCTCGTAATCTTTTTTCTTACGATTAATTTTGTCGAATTTAAAATTTCGCTCTTTAGTGATTGTATAAATGAACTTATTGTTGTTCGGATCAAACTTTTCTCCAACCTTGTTCAAATAAAGTACATAGCTCCACGGTTTATCCAATTCGTTGTTGGTTTCAGCGGCAGTCCATTTAAGTTTTCTTCCTATTTTTTTAATTTTTACAAGTGCTCCTGGAGGATGGTTATCAAGCCATGGCATGGGTGGAACAATAGCCTGGTTTTTATAATAATTCACCCGGAGGCTATCTTGAAAACCTAACAAATCGCCCTTAAACCATTTGCTACTGTAGAACGAAGAACCCTGAATTTCAGGAATGGATCTTAACAATTGAATTTGTTTGGGCAGTTGCCCGGGTTCGGTCCATTCTTTTGTGGTTGATGTACTGCTAATCTTGTACGGTGATTGCCCGATATACATAGCTCTTCCATAGGAGTGATCTTTCCACCAGTTGGCCAGCAATTGAAAATCGGCAGCAGGATGGCCAATCTGCCAGTACAGTTGAGGGAGTGTATAATCGATCCAGCCTTCTTTTTGCCATTTAATAATATCGGCATACAGGTGGTCGAAGTTGGTTGTTCCGGCTTTGGTATCAGAACCTGACGGATCATCGCTTTTATTGCGCCAAACACCAAACGGGCTGATTCCAAATTTTACCCATGGTTTTATAGCTTTTATCGAGTCGTTTAACACCTTTATAGTAACGTCTACGTTTTGGCGTCGCCAGTCAGCTTTTCTCTCAGGAGTAAAGTTATTTCCGTAAAGTCGGAATGAGGTGGTGTCGGGAAACTCTTCCGAGAGTGGGTAAGGATAAAAATAATCATCGAAATGAATGGCATCAACATCATAACGCCGTACAATATCCTGCACAACCTCGCATACAAAATCGCGTGCCTGTGGTAATCCGGGATCGAAATAGAGACGATCGCCATACTTTAATATCCATTCGGGGTGCTTAAAGGCGATGTGAGACGTAGAAAGTGGTTCATCGTATTTTTGAGTTACACGATAAGGATTTAACCAGGCATGCAGTTCCATTCTCCGTTTGTGGCATTCTTCAATCCAAAATTGAAGCGGATCGTAAAAAGGTTCAGGTGCTTGCCCCTGTACTCCGGTAAGATAGCGTGACCAGGGCTCTATTTCTGACGGATAAAAAGCATCCGCTGCAGGACGTACTTGCAAAATTATTGCGTTCATTCCTAAACTTTTTTGAAGGTCAAGATGTTCTATCACCTGAAGCTTTTGAGCTTCTGTGCTTAATCCGGGTTTCGACGGCCAATCAATATTTGAAACTGTTGCAACCCAAACGGCTCGAAACTCGTACTTAGATTGTGAGTCGGCAAATAATGAAAGAAGCATTAAGAAAGCTAAGATTGATAAGAATTTACTCATTGCATGCATTGATTGATAGATGCAAAAATAAGAGAATGTTAGCTTGTAGAAAATGAAATGAAGAGAATTTACTTTCTAAGTTTTTCAACTAAAAAAAAATGATATCTTTGCAGCAGAAAAAGAAGTAAAAAAGGAAAACGATATTTAAGAAAAACACCAGGCTTACCTTTCTGGTAAGTTTGTGGTTTATTAGGTTTAGTTGGTTTAGGTTAAAAAGGCTGTCAGAAGGGCAGCCTTTTCTTTTTGTATTTAATGGAAATAAAAAAGGCTGCCGGATTTCTCCAACAGCCTTTGTATAGTTGTTTTTTTGATTGAGAACTACCTTTTCATTATTCCATAGCACATAATCTTCAGAAT
>DASQBW010000047.1:0-3042 GCA_035635015.1 Draconibacterium sp.
AAAAAGGATGTCACCCCAATTAAGCGATGACATCCTTTTTATAAAATGTGGTCTTCCGTCTTCCAACTTCCGACTTCATTCTTCATTTATTTCTTACGTTTTGCAACGACTTTCGCTAAGCGGCTGCGGGTATCGTGAGCAATAGGTGTTGCAATAAATAGTGATGAGTAAGTACCAACAACCACACCCACTAACAATGCAAACGTAAAGCCACGGATGGTAGCTCCACCAAATAAAAAGATGGCCAGCAATACCACAAATGTAGAAAGCGATGTACTAAATGTACGACGTAATGTACTGTTTAATGCAGCATCAACATTTTCCACACGATCTTTTTTTGGATGCAAGCCCAGGTATTCCCTGATACGGTCGAACACCACCACTGTATCGTTAATCGAATAACCCAGCACCGTTAGAATGGCTGCAATAAATGCCTGATCAATTTCTAATGTGAATGGCAGTACTCCTGATAATAACGAGAAAATACCCAACACAATCAACGAGTCGTGTGCCAAAGCAGCAACAGCTCCCAGACCATATTGCCAATCGCGGAAACGAATCAGGATGTATAAGAATATAATAATAAGCGAGAATGCAATTGCAATAGCCGCATCGTTACGTATATCATCCGAAATGGTAGGACCTACTTTTTGTGAACTTTGCAGGTAATCTTCTGTAAACCGCTCAAGCGTTACTGATTTGTCGATCAGATTAGCATCCTGTAATCCTTGAATCAACAGTCCTTCAACTTCGTTATCGATATTTTCGCTACGATCTTCGATTTTGTAGTCGGTTGTAATTTTAATGTTTTCTCCCGAAGTTTTCACCTCCGGAGCAGCATCAAAAACACTAGCCAGTGCAGCACGAACTTCACCAACTTCAACGTCATTCTCAAAACTTACAATGTAAGAACGACCACCTTTAAAATCGATACCATAGTTTAATCCACGCACAAAGAACGAACCGATTGACAGTAAAATAAATAATCCTGAGATAACGTAAAATGTTTTTCTTTTCTCGAGGAATTTAATTTTTGTCTTACGCAACCAGCCTTCTGTAGCAGTTGAAGCAAACAAAATACGACCACCTTTGCGCAATTGCCATTCGAAAATTAAGCGGGTTAAGAAAATAGCCGAGAACAATGAAGTGAGAATACCAATTATTAAAGTAGTAGCAAAACCTTTAATCGGGCCTGAACCAAACAAGGCCAGTACAATACCGGTTAACAATGTGGTAACCTGACCATCGATAATTGCAGAATAAGCATTTTTGTAACCATCGGAAATTGCAAGTTTAATACCCTTACCTGCACGTAATTCTTCCTGTATACGTTCGTAAATAAGCACGTTGGCATCAACTGACATACCAATGGTAAGTACAATACCGGCAATACCCGGCAAGGTAAGCACAGCTCCTAACGAAGCAAGAATACCGAAAATAAAGAACATGTTGGCAACCAATGCGATATTGGCTGCCAATCCTGCATTTTTACTGTAAAAGAATAACATGTACATAAGTACAAGCGCAAAAGCAATTACAAAAGATACCAAACCACTGTTAATTGCTTTCTGACCCAGCGAGGGTCCAACAATGTCTTCCTGGATAATACGTGCAGGAGCCGGCATTTTACCCGACTTCAATACGTTTGCAAGGTCTTGTGCTTCTTCAATATTCTCTAGTCCGGAGATGCTTGAGCGTCCTCCGGCGATTTCACTATTTACTGTTGGAAATGAACGAACATAACCATCCAGAACAATAGCTATTGACCTATCAATGTTTTCTTTTGTCATACGTTGCCAGATTTTGGCACCTTCCGCGTTCATCTGCATCGAAACTTCCGGATTCGATCCAAACTGGTCGAAGTCCTGACGCGCATCGGTAATCACACCACCATCAAGCGGAGCCTGACCGTCGCGTGTAGTAACTTTTAAAGCAATCAAACGGTAGTATATACCAGCCTCATCAGCCGCTTTAGCTGTCCAGCGAAATTTCATATCACGTGGAAACAAACTTCTGATTTGCGGATTATTAAGGTAAGCGTTTATCGCAGACGTATCTTTTGAGTGTGCCATACCAATAACCGGCCCGGGATACAATTGACCTGTTTGATCGGTACTCGGGTTCAAAAGGGCAAACAACGGATATTGTTCTCTAAAAGCATCAAGATTATCGATGCCAGCTGTAGTATCATTTTCAGCGCCTGCTTCCAGTTCCGATAACAATGAATTCTCTGCTGAATCTTCAACGTTGGCAGAATCTGTAGCAGCTACCACTTCAGTTGATTCTTCATCGCTTTTTTCAGAAGTAAGCGATTCCATTTCTGCGATTTTCTGATTGGCCTCAATCAGGTACTGATAAACTTCCTGGTTTTCATAAGTTTCCCAGAATTCGAGATTTGCGGTTCCCTGTAACAGGTTACGAACACGGTTCTGATCTTTTACACCCGGCAGCTCTACCAAAATACGACCACGTGTTTGTAACTGCTGAATGTTTGGTTGAGCTACACCAAAACGATCTATACGTGTACGGATAATATTAAACGCATTGTCGATTGCTGCCCCGGTTTCATCGCGGATAATATCAAGCACTTGTTCGTTAGTAGTATTGAAATTGACTTTGTCGCGAAGTTCAAGTGTATTAAATATTGAAGCCAATCTGGCATTTGGATCTATTTCTTCAAAAGCTTCTCCAAATAAAGTAACATAATCAGCCTGGCTGTTTTCCTGAAGTTCAGAAGCCCTATTTAGCGCAGCGTTGAAAGTTTCATCATCGCTATTGTTTGACATTGCACGAATAATGTCTTTCACCTCAACCTGAAGGGTTACGTTCATACCGCCTTTAAGGTCAAGTCCAAGGTTAAGTTCCAGTTCCTGAACATCGGCATATGTAAATTTTTTCAATCCAAGGAAGTTATATACCACTTCACTTTTCATCGAATCAAGGTAATTAAACTCCTTTTGAGGGTCACCTTGCGCATACTCTATTGCATCCTTTTTTACCCGATTTGATTTCCAGGTAAACGAAAGCTGGTATGTACATACC
>DASQBW010000048.1:0-7140 GCA_035635015.1 Draconibacterium sp.
CAGGATAGAGGTTAAACCACCCACTTTTGAATAGCTTTTAAAATTTTTATTGTGCTCAATCCCCGCCAGAAACTCGGCCACTTTACTTCCAACTCCAACATAGTTTTTTGGTAAAGGAACTGCATAATCCAGCACTACAATTTTTTTAGTAATTTTTTTCACCTCTGTAAGAATGGTTTTATGCAGTATCGGATTAAACTGATGCAAAGCCATGGAAAGAATGGCCACATCAAATTTTTGATGGTGAAAAATGTTTAAGTCGGTGGCATCGCAAACTACAAACGAAGTGTTGGTAATCTTTTTCTTTTGTGCTCTATTAGCAGCATAACGTATCATCGATGCAGAGAGGTCAACTCCGATTACAGATTCAGCCTTATCAGCAAGCATAAACAGCTGTGCGCCGGTTCCGCAGGCAATATCAATTACGATATCACCTTCTCTAATTTCAAGAGCGAGCCGTTTGCGTAAATTTCCCAATAGCGGATCTATAACTGTGCTATAAACAAATCCAGTTTCCAACATTGATTTCTAATTAATTCCCTTAAAAAACGACCATATCTCGTCGCAGCCATTAATATCCTGATTCACATTTCCGATCAGCTTTTTAGGTAAATATTGCCGGGTTCCCGGCCATGTATGTCCGCCGTTCTCAATGCGAATATTTACCACCTGAATATTTTGATCGTCCGGATTTTTCCAAACGCTTTTGTAAGCGACACAATCGTCTGCCTTATTTGTGTCGGGCAATTCTGTCTCTTCCGCCAATTCAGAGCAACCGTTTTGTTCCTTCCAGAATGCGACGCTTTTATCAACACTTACAACCTCGCCCCGCTTTTGTTTTAATACAGTTACCGGCCCGCCATTATATGGCACCAACGGATCGGAGGTACCACAAATAAATAGAACCGATACAGGATTTTCAGAAACGTATTTTTGCTGATCTTCGCTCATATTTGCCGCAACAACACCAATGGCTTTAAAAACTTCTGAGCGTTCAAGTGCCAGTCGCTGCACCATAAATCCGCCGTTTGAAATTCCGCAGGCAAAAATATGTTCTCGATCAATTGAAAGTTTTTTATAAAGATCATCGATCATTACATCAAAAAAGCCAACGTCGTCGATATCTAATCTTCGGGCAACGGCCAAAGTATCACGATCGCCATCGTTCCAACCTTTCCTGTAGCCATTGGGATAAACGGCGATAAATCCATCCCGTTCTGCCAGTTCATTAAACCGGTACCTTGTAAAGCGCGGCATCCGTCGGGCTTTTCCGCCTCCACCGTGTAAAATAAATACAACAGGATAATTTTTACCTTCCAAATCATTATCGGGAACAAAAAGTTCATAGTTTCGCTCCAGTCCGTCAACCTCAACATGCATTGTTTCCGTCCATCGTTGCGAGAAAGAAAGTTTAGCGAGTAAAAACGGAATTGATAAAAGCAACATTTTATACATTTTAGGTTAAGCTTTACTTGATAAACTCTGTGACCATTTTTTTGTTGTTATTTGTGTTAAAAAATAATTATAATGAAGCATTTTCTGATTCTGAGCGCAATTACTTTAGTTTTATTCTCCTCCTTCAAATCTGACAAACCGGCTTATTTGCTTTTTAGCAAAAATGGCAAGGTGGTGAAATACAAAAAGATGTTGAAACAGATGGAAGATGCTGACATCGTTCTCTTTGGCGAACTGCATGATAATCCTGTTTCGCACTGGCTGCAATTAGAACTCACCAAGGACCTCTATAAACAATATGGCCAATACCTGATTCTGGGTGCCGAAATGTTTGAAAGCGATAACCAGGTGATAATGGATGAATACCTTTCGGGAAAAATATCAAACACAAGTTTTGAAGATGAGATTCGACTTTGGCCCAATTATAAAACCGATTATAAACCATTGGTAGAATTTGCCAAAGACAACGGACTTTATTTTGTTGCCACCAATGTTCCGCGCCGTTATGCATCGCTGGTAAATAGCCATGGTTTTAAGGAACTTGATGAACTTTCTGATGGAGCGAAGGCTTTTTTACCACCACTGCCGGTGGCTTACGATTCAACGCTGAACTGCTATGCCAGCATGATGAATATGCAAGGAATGGAAGGTCATGGATCCTCTAATCTTCCTAAAGCACAAGCCATAAAAGATGCTACCATGGCACATTTTATTCTTGAAAACTGGGAACCGGGGAAAGTGCTGTTGCATTATAACGGAGCCTATCACTCCCAGAATTTTGAAAGTATTTACTGGTACCTGAAACAAGAGAATCCTGATTTAAAAATTGTGACCATTCACAGCACCTTGCAGAAAGATGTTTCGGAATTAAAAGAAGAAAATACCGGACAGGCTGATTTTACGATATGTGTGGATGAAGATATGACGAGGACGAGATAAAAAAAAAGCAGGGGCTTGGTTCCTGCTTTTATAAATTTCGTGTGACCGGAGAACTTCTTAATTCTCGATTGTAAGCTTTTTTAAAGCTCTTGCAAGTTATATCAGTATTGGCTAAAAGCAAATACCTAATATTAGGTATTTTTGCGTACCTTCAAACTCTCTAAGTTTTTATAAAAATTTAGGAAACCATGGATGAACGGAGTATAGATAAGATCAGAAAAGCCTGGGAGCCCAACAAAGTTACACGCCCGGGGAAAAGCGAATTATACCTGAACATCATTGAACAAGTAGCAAATTTATTCTCTGCCGGAAGTTTTTATTATTACATCCTGAATTTTGAGACCTTCCGGATGGATTACGTTGATTCGCGAATTGAAACAGTTTTAGGCCTAAATACTAAAGACTGGAACCTTGATAAAATGTTTGAGCTGGTGCATCCGGAAGATCTAAAACAGATGCACAGGAAGGAAGAAAAAGCCGTTGATTTCATTCTGAACCGGATTCCAAAAGAAGACATTTTAAAATATAAGGTGGTTTATTTGTTACGCCTGCGCCATACCAACGGAAGCTACAAAACAATTCTGCAACAGTCTAAAACATTAACCCTTTCGGGAGATGGCAAAGTACAACAGGTGCTAGGAATACACACTGATGTTACTTACCTGAACATGGCAGTAGACCATAAAATTTCGTTTATTGGCGACGGGGTTCCTTCCTACTATTCCTTATCCACCGATGATAATTTTCATCCGGAGGAACTCAACTATCACACACTTTTCACCGCTCGCGAAAAAGAAATACTGGCAAATATTGCTAGAGGAAAAACATTTGCAGAAATAGCTAAGATTCTAAATATCTCGCCACACACCATTAATACGCACAAAAAAAATATTCTGAAAAAAACCGACTGCAGTAACACCACCGAACTTATTGCCCGCTGCGTTCGCGAAGGGATTATTTAGTTACTTGTAGAAATTCATTTCATCTAAATACTGCCAACTTTTATACGGAAGAAAATGACGCACATCTTTTCCTTCTTTAATCGCCTTGCGAATAAACGAAGACGATATTTCCATTAAAGGCGCATCTTTGGCAATTGTAATATTCTCTTGAACCTGAACTTTAATGGGATCGAATCCCGGACGCGGGTAAACGATAATTCCGTAATCCTCAATAATCGTATCGTAATTCTTCCATTTATGAAAGTTTTCGAGATTATCCGATCCCATTAAAATTTTAAAATGGTAGTTCGGATACTGATCTTTTAAATAAGCCAGCGTTTCTACAGTGTAACTGGGCTTAGGTAATTTAAACTCGATGTTTGAGGCCCGAAACCGATTGTCATCCTCGATAGCCCGGTGCACCAACTCCAGACGGTGGTAATCATCCAGAAGATTATTTTTCCTTTTGTGTGGGTTTTGCGGCGACACCACAAACCAAAGCTGATCAATATCGGTATACTCAACCATATAATTTGCAATAGCCAAATGCCCGATGTGAACAGGATTATAACTGCCAAAGTAAAGACCAATCTCTAATTTCAGATTGGTTTTGGGTGCGAGTATGTCGGTAACGAGGTTGTTCATACGAATTCAATTTCAAGTACCAAATTACGAATAAATTGTCATCTCGATCAACTTGAGAGATCTGTTCATGTTCCTATCTGCTGCAACAGATTCCTCTCTGCGTTCGGAATGACAATCACCAGTTTAGCTTTTCAAAAATTCAGCGATAATTTTTTCAGCATCCACATAAGCATCTTCCAGTTTGTCGTTTATAATTACTACATCAAACTGCGGCGCAAAACTCAACTCGTGCTCGGCTTTGGCAACACGCATGGCAATTTTCTCATCGCTGTCAGTCGATCTCCCAACCAAACGTTTACGCAACTCTTCAACCGATGGAGGCTGCACAAAAACGGCCAGTGCCTCATCGCCGTAATATTTTTTAATATTCAGACCGCCAACAACATCCACATCAAAAACCACATTTTTACCTTGATTCCGAATACGTTCCACTTCGCTTTTTAAGGTACCGTAACTGGTTCCTTTGTACACTTCTTCCCACTCCAGAAACTCGTCGTTTTCCACTTTTTCCAAAAATTCATTACCCGATAAAAAGTAGTAATCTTTTCCGTGCGTTTCGGTGTGGCGCGGTTGTCTGCTGGTGGCCGAAATTGAAAATTCAAGATCGAGACCTTGCTGCAGAAGATGCTTTACGATGGTAGTTTTCCCTGCCCCCGATGGCGCTGAAAATATGATTAGTTTCCCTTTCATTATTATTTAGCTTCGAGCCTCGAGCTGCTAGCTACGAGATTTTCTAACTTTTGCCTTGTTATAACACATTAAGAAGTTGTTCCTTTACACGCTCCAAATGGTCTTTCATCTGAACAACAATTCGCTGAATATTGGTTTCGTTGGCTTTTGAGCCGATGGTGTTAATTTCGCGACCGATTTCCTGGGAAATAAAACCAAGCTTTTTCCCCGATGCTCCATTTTGTTTGGCGGTCTCGAAAAAATACTCGCAGTGATTGGCCAAACGAACTTTCTCCTCGTTAATGTCCAGTTTCTCCAGGTAAAAGATCAACTCCTGTTCAAAACGGTTTTCGTCCACATTACCGTTCATTTTCAGTGCTTCCAGGTTATCAGTCAAACGAACTTTCAAGGCTTCAATGCGCTGTTTCTCGAATGGCTCCACCTGTTTTAATAAATTACTGATGTTCTCTACATTGCCAAGGATATCTGCCTCCAGTGCGTTTCCCTCTTTTTCGCGGAAATCATTAATATCGTCAAGAGCGGCAAGGATATTGGCATAAATGGTTTCCCACTCTGATTCGTCGAGCGTCTCGTACTCGGTTTTAACCACATCGGGCAAACGCATAGCAGCATGCAAAGTAGTATGATCTGCACCAACTTTTAAATCCTTGCTTATTTTTTCAAGGTGTTTAAAGTATCCCTTTAAAATGGGCTCGTTAATTTTCGAATTCGTTTCGTCGCCCAGATTTTCCAAGTAAATGTTAAAATCAACTTTTCCGCGTGCCAGTTTTTCGGCAATCGCTTTACGAATTATAATATCTTTTTCGCGATATAAGGCGGGGGTCCGGGTATTGATATCGATTTGTTTACTGTTTAACGATTTAATTTCAATGGTAATTTTCTTGTTGTTTACCTCGAATTCAGCTTTCCCAAAGCCGGTCATTGATTTTATCATGTGAAAATATTTTTATTCAAATTTAGTATAAAGTCTGTAAAAACAGCAGAACGGATCCTGGATGTTGGATATTTGATTCTGGATTCTGGATACTGGATACTAGATACTGGATTCAAGCATTTTCGCATTCATTCCTTACTTCAATCCTTCGATTTACAAAATCGCTCCCGATCCGATCAATTCATCATCCAAATACCAGGCAGCAAATTGCCCTGAGGTGATTCCCCGCTGCTCGTTTTCGAACAGGAACCAGGCACCGTCTTCTTTCATATGAATCGTTCCTCTTTCCAGCGGCTGACGGTAACGAATGCGGATATCAAAATCGCGTTTTTCGCCCACTCCCATTTTCAGGTCGGGACGTATCCAGTGCATGTTTTCGGCAGCTACAAACAATCCTTTACGATACAGTCCGGGATGCTCAAATCCCTCGCCCACATATATAATGTTGCGTTTTACGTCGGTGCCAATTACAAAAAGCGGCTCTTTACGACCACCAATATTCAGCCCTTTACGCTGGCCTATTGTATAAAAATGAGCCCCCTGATGTTCACCGATCACTTCACCGTTCCAAGGTTTATACGGAAACTGGGAACACAGTTTTTTATAGTTCTCTTCCGAAACTTCAAGCAGCTTTTTCTTTTCCATAAATTTGGCCGAAATCTCGATCACATTCCCTTCTTTCGGCTCCAGTTGTTGCTGCAAAAAGGTTGGCAGATCAACTTTCCCTACAAAACAAATACCCTGCGAATCTTTACGCTCGGCAGTTGGAAGGTTTTGCCGGCGTGCAATTTCGCGCACTTCAAGTTTTAACAATTCGCCCACCGGAAACATTGCTTTCGACAGCTGCTTTTGATTCAGCTGACACAGGAAATAACTCTGGTCTTTATTCGGATCTTTTCCGGCCAAAAGCTGATGAATGGTTTCCCCATTCACCTCAATTTCGGATTTGCGGCAGTAATGACCTGTTGCCACAAAATCGGCGTCAAACTTCAGGGCTTCTTCCATAAAAGTGTCGAATTTTATTTCGCGGTTACACAGCACATCCGGATTGGGCGTTCGACCGGCCTGGTATTCAGCAAACATATAATCGATAACACGTTGTTTATAGTCTTTGCTTAAATCAACAATATGAAACGGGATATCAAGCTTTTTAGCCACCATTTTGGCAATCAGCGAGTCTTCTTCCCATGTACACGAACTTGTTAGCACACCTTCGCGTTCGCGGTAGTTAATCATAAACAACCCGATTACCTCGTGCCCTTGCTCTTTTAACAGCCAAGCTGCCACACTCGAATCAACACCTCCGGAAAGTCCTACTACTACCCTGCTCATTTATACATTTTTAGGGCGGCAAAAATACAATGAAAAAAGGTAAAGGCAAAAGGCATAAGTAGAAAGTACAAAGTTGAGTCCGACTTAGCGAACGAAATCCCGGATGAAGTGTGGTGGAGTATTAACGATTTGTGATCTTGAGATGAATTAGGAGTAAGCAACGGTTGGTAAATGTTCCGGAGCGGATTTAGGAGAGAGCACATT
>DASQBW010000049.1:0-10980 GCA_035635015.1 Draconibacterium sp.
AATTTTTTATGGGGATTGTAGATTGGCTGAAAGTCCACATGGAGAGTTGTGGTGCTACTTGTTCCAAAAGCACATCGTAGGCCAGCAATAAAAACGATGCTCCCAAAACTTTAAATAAAGGATTCCAGTTGGTTTTCTCCATTACCGAATTAGACACATAAACGAGCAGTAGCCAGTTTAGCCCAATAATCAGAGGCGTATTAAAAAGTTTAATACCCAATCCGTGTCCGTAGGTGTAGCCGCCAAAAATAGCCCCGGTGTTTACTCCAATTAACTCAACAATAAAGCTGGTAGCATAAATAAAAACGAATATCAGTATTGTTTTAGCTGACAACTTGCTGTGAAACAAGGCCACAATAAAAGAGCTCAATAATAAAGCAAATGGCGTTAAATAAATAAAAAGGTCACGCGTAGCAGAAACGGAAAGTCCGGCAAATCCTACTGCATAGAAGATGACAAGAAACAGAACAAAGTACCGGTAATTTGCTTGTAATGAATTTGCTATGTTTTTTATGCCAATCATTTTTTAGCGAATTTCTTTAACTGTTCAATTAGCAACATGTTGTATAAAATCATGCTGAACGCGTAGGCAAAATCTTCAACGGGAATGGTAAAAATGCGTAATCCCAGGTTTTCGCTGTTGTTGTACCACACCACTTCGCCGTCGATATACGATCCGGTTAGAATTCCGTTTACGATTAAAAATGGAATGAGAATGACAAGGAAAGTGATAAAAAATGAACGGGGAATTCTGCTGCCTAAAAGCAAGGCCAGCATCAAAGCAACAGACAGTTTAAGTAAAATGTAAAATGTGTAGCTTTTATCGGTATTAAATACGGCTATCAACACAGAAAATGCAATCAGCGTTAATATTAAAGCCTTATTTACATTCTTGGGTAATTCCAGCTTAGGAAAATACTCGCGGATGGATTCGTGCAGGAAGATACTGGCATAAGGGATAACCACAAAAAACAGAATTTCCTCTAACGGAAGAGCGAACAGATAAATGCCGGAAAGATATTTCGGGTTGAATCCCCAAATACCCCGGTTGGTAAAATTCACATCGAAAATAATATACACCAAAGCCACCAGCAGAATGGAAGGAAAAACATATTTCCACTGTTTGTAAAACTGCAGTCGTTTATCGAAACTGAGCAACAAAGGCACTGCGCCGGAAGCCGTAAGTAGTATAAAGTACAATGACATTTATTTCTTTAAAAAACGAAATTGAAAGATTAGTAAACCATAGTTGTCAAAATCGCGAACGTTCTTTCCGCGATGATGTGCCAGGTGCGCTTCCCGCACTGCCCTGAGGTATTTATTTTTTGTATGGGTTAAAAAAGGAATGTTCAGTCGCTGGTGAATCATTACATCGTGAATGGAAAAATACGTCAAGCCGTATAAACTGATTCCAATGCCCAGTGCAATTAGTGCTGAGATATGAAAGAAGAAACCAACGATGAGGACAATAATTGCCGGAATGGCATAAACGAGAAAAAAATAGTCGTTTTTTTCAAAACCGGGTTTATACAACTCAGTTTGCGATGCATTTTTTTTGTGGTCGTTTACATGATGATCGCGGTGCCATTTCCATAAAAAGCCATGCATAACAAATTTATGGTTCGACCAGGCGACGAACTCCATAAAACAAAAGGCTGCTATGGCAATCAGTATATTCACGTTTTTACTTTTAAATGTTCTTCGACGCGTTCGTATATCTTTTTAAACCAAACGGTGTAGTTCTCCGGATTGTTCTTTACATCCTTTCTTAATTCGTCGAAATCGATGTATTTACAGGCTGAAACTTCATTGGCATTTGGCTCCGGTTTGTCATCGCTAAAACCAATAAAAACACGGTCGAGTTCGTGTTCCGTCAATTGGTTATCTAACGCTTCTTTGTAGGTAAAAGCAAATATTTCCTGCAACGGAGCTTTCATGCCCATTTCTTCCATTAGCCTCCGGTTGGCCGCATCCAGGCTCGTTTCTTCAGGAAAAGGATGACTGCAGCAGGTGTTGGTCCAAAGTCCGTTGGAATGGTATTTATTAAACGCCCGCTGGTGTATTAGCCATTCGCCTTTCGAATTGATGATAAACACAGAAATGGCTCGGTGGAGCAATCCTTTAACATGTGCCTCCATTTTTTCCATTTCTCCAACAACCTTGTCGTTTTCGTCAACCAGGATAACTTTTTCTATTTTGTTTTTGTCTGTCATACGAGTCCGAGATTATAGAGTGTTTTTGCTTTTATCATGATCAGCATTTTTTTATAGTTTGGAATTCGCACCCTGTTTTGCAGAATTACCGAGGCAGGAGTTTCCTTTAACTTATTTAATAATACGCGGTAATAGTAGTATGCCAGCAGAACGGCAAGTTTCGATTTTCCGGGCAGCTTTTTAATGCCTTCGTAGGCGGCTTTAAAATCTGTCTCAATATCTTCAATAATGCGTTTCTTTTCTTCGTCGCAAAATTTTTTGCTGTTCAATTCCGAGAAGTAATTCCGGCCCAGTGTTTCTGTGTCTTCACGCAGGTCGCGCAAAAAATTTACTTTCTGAAATGCTGATCCCAGTTTCATGGCAGGTGTTACGAGCTCGTTGAACTTTTGCTGATCGCCATCGCAAAATACTTTCAAACACATCAAACCAACCACATCGGCCGAGCCGTAAATATATTGGTTGGCCTCAAGTTTTGTTTTGTATTCATTTTTCTCCAGATCATATCTCATGCTGGTAAGAAAGGCATCGACATGAGCCAGTGAAATATTGTATTTTTTTACGGTATATTGAAACGCCTGCAGAACCGGATTGAGACTAATCCCTCGTTTCATCGCATCTTTAAAATCCTCTTCGAATTTATTGAGCAAGTAGGCTTTGTCGTTTTCATGAAAAGTGTCCACTATTTCATCGGCCAACCGAACAAAACCGTAAATGCTGTAAATAGCGTCACGATGGTCTTTTTGCAATAAACTGGTTGCATACGAAAAAGATGTGCTGTAACTGGATGTTACAACTTTCGAAATCTTTATTGAACAGGCGTTGTACAATCTCATATACATTCTGGTTTCATGTTCATTACTACTGTAACCTACTAACAAAATCTCAATGCACTAAAATCTCAACAGTCTGATAATTCAGGTACTTCTAAAAATAAAGTATATGCGTATTATTTGCAATTAAACAACGCAGAATAATACTATTTTGTTTAATTACTGGTACGTTAAAGTAATGGGGGATAGGAAGAAAAGCGAATTACTAGATTCTCACAATACAAGAATCTGGAAGCCATCCCTGGTTACCGTCGGCCAGTTTAATTTCCGTCCAGCTGTCGAGCTGATCGGTAATTTCCAGCTTTAAACCTTCGTAGATCAAAAACAGGTCGGTACCCGTTTCACTGGGCGAACTTTTTACCGTAACACGCGGACAAAAAACAATGGCGGTGTTTCTGTTGTTGATCCTGGCTTTTTGCTGTGCCGCTTGCGAAACAGCAAACCCCGACAAAAGAACAGCTATAATACCAATCCAAAACGAGGCGCGTTTTATCGCCACTGTTTTGCTAAAGAAAAATGCACCGAGCAACAGTAGGAACAATACAAACGCCCCAATGCTGATGTATGCCCAGGTATCGGCCGGGTATTTATTAATTACCGAATCTTTCCAGCGCAGAAAGAACGGTTTTGGTAATTCTTCAATTTGTGTAACTACATACTGGTTGGCAATTCTGAGGTTAAAGGTAATGTCTTCGTCGTGCGGAGCCAGTACTTTGGCGCGTTCGTAATTTAAAATGGCGTTATTAATGTCGCCCGTTTTAAAATAGGCATTTCCCAGGTTGAAATATACTTTCGCCGACTCTTCGCCGGTGGCTAAAATTTGCTCGTAAGTAGAAACGGCCTGCTGGTATTCTTCGGTGGCGTAATAAGCGTTGGCTTTCTCCCAAAGTTGCTCATTTGTTTCCTGTGCAAAAACAAAAAACGGAGCTATAAGTAGTATGAATATTAGTATTCTTTTCATTGTTCTAGCGTTTAATTTGTTTTTCAAAACGGCTCATTGTGGTCTCAGCCTTCTTATACAAATCATGACGGGCTTCCGATCCTCCGGAAGGAGCGTAACGTGCAAATTCGCACTGGTCAACCACTTCTTCAAAGTCTTTAATCACTTCTTCGGCAACATTACGGTCGGTGAGTTTTGCCACCGCTGTTTCGCGGTTCAGGTCGGCAACCGGAATTCCCAGTTTGTCACTCAAATAACCCCAGAAAGCTTTTAAAATCGCTTCGTGGAACGCTTCGTTGTTGTTTTGTTTCATAAAGTCGGCAGCCGCTTTTAAACGTTTTACTGCAACGCGGTTGGCTTTTTTATTACGTACCAGCGCAATGTTGGCATTTTCGCGGGCCTTTTTACGATACACGAAATACAACACTACAAACAGCACTGCGGTAATCAGATAGATCAGATAAAAGATGGTGCTTCCGTAAAAAGTATGTCCTTTAACCTGCAACATTGGTTTTCCCGATTTGATGAAGCGAATATCCTGTCCGATCAGCTGAAGATCTTCTTTACGTCGCGAACTGATAACAGTTGTCGATTGCTCTTCGGTACCTTTTTCAACGTGTAGTGTGTAAGCATCGGTTGATTTGGTTACATACTTTCCTGTTGAAGGATTAAAGTAGGCAAACCTTATTGACGGAATTTCATAGTCACCCTCAAAACGTGGCTGGAACAGGTATTCAATACTTTTAGTTCCTGAAACGCCGTTGTCATTCGCTTGAACGTTATCGGTTGCTCGCGGATCGTAAACTTCAAAATCGCTAGGCAAATCCAGTTCGGGAGAACGCACCAGCCGGATGTTTCCGTTTCCACTAATTTTCATGGTAAGCGTAACGGCGTCGTTGGTGGTTACATCGGTACTGCTAATTTCTGACGACACATTAAAGTTACCCACACCGCCCATAAAATTAGCTGGCTCAGTTGGCAGGTCTTTTACATTTACCGTAACAGGCTCACTATTTGCCGTTGCTCTTACAGTGCGGTAGTTGTCAAAAAAATCATCGAAAAAACTGCGCGCTTTTACCCGCTCGCGAACCAGAATCGATACACTGAAAGGATCAATCCGAAGACTTCCGTTCTGCTGGGGAAATAAAATCGTCTTTTTCAAAACTCCTACCTGGTAAATTTTATTGTCGTATACTTCTCGTTCAAAATTAATTTGCTGTGGAACGTCGATATCCTGGGTGTAAAAGCCTTCATAGGTCGGCAGATTAACATCTTCGAAATTATAAATGGGGATATTGGAATTTATGTAAAGTTTTACCGTTGCTATTATTTGTTCGCCCCGATATACATTTCGTTTACTTAAATCGACACGTAAAAACAGGTTGTCTTTATCCAGATCAACACTTTGTGATGTTCCTTGCTCCGGCTGACTTCCCCCACCCTGTTGTTGGCTGGGTTGCGATTGTGGTTTTACCACCTGAATGGATAAGGAATTCGATTCAAAAACTTTTCCACCTACTTCAACCGATGCCGGACGAATCTCGAAAGTTCCTTCCGCTTTGGCTCTCAAAATATAAGTATACGAAAACGTTACCTCCGAAGTCACTTTTCCGTTAATATTTGATGAACTTATTGATTGCCCGGTGCTTGGTCCCATTAAAATCTGGAAATTGTCGCTTAGCCCCGGAGGAAGCTGTAAGTTGGTTCCCCTGTCGTTAAGTTGGAAACTGAGCCTGAATTGTTGTCCCATTTCAACAGCGCTTGGTGCCGACATAGTAAAACGGGTTTGTTCGGCCCGGGCTGCAATCGCCGTGCAAAAAAGAAATATATATATTACCAGTTTATTCATCATTGTATCAAAGCCTACAAAATTATTGTTTTTGTTCAATTGCTTCTTTTTGTATCCGATTAATCCTTAATAATTAATCTTTAATCGTTAATCCTTCATCCATCCAACTACCATTCTTTCTCCGATCGCGTACGTTTGGCTTTGGCAGCCTTCGCTTTTTTCACCTTATCCTGAATATCGCGTTCGTCGTTCTGTAAGGCCTGTAACAGTTGTTCAGCATCCTGTTTCGAAATTTTATTTTGCTGTGGTTGTTGCTGTTGCTGCTGATCTTTATTTTGGTCTTTGTTCTGATCTTGATTTTGCTTATTCTGATCCTGCTGATCCTTGTTCTGATCTTTGTTTTGGTCTTGGGTGTCCTTATTCTGATCGTTTTTATCCTGGTTTTGATCTTTGTTCTGGTCCTTGTTTTGGTCTTTATTCTGATCCTTGTTTTGATCCTGATTTTGCTGCTGTTGCTGTTCTTTTTTCTTTTTCAGCATTTGCGCATAAGCCAGGTTGTATTTGGTTTCCAGGTCGTCCGGATTTTCGCGCAATGCTTTTTTATATGACTCTATACTTTCATCCAGTTTTTCCTGCATAAGCTGCGTGTTCCCCAGGTTGTGATTAACACGTGCACGCTCCACCGGTTCTTCCATTTTCTCTGCCAGCTCCGAAAATTTACCTTCAGCATCTTCAAACTTTTGCTGTTTGTATAATGCATCGGCCAGGTTGTAATTCCATTTCAAGTCTTCAGGGCGTTTTTCCAGCGCCTTGCGGTATTCTGTTTCAGCATTACTATATTTTACGGTATCAACTTTCATGGTGTCGCGCACGGCTTCCATAAACAGATCATTTCCGTTACGTATAAATTTACGCTCGTTTTGCCCGAAAGTAATACCGGAAATCATTAACAGAAATAATATGAAATATATTCGTCTCATCATCTTTGTCATTAGTCAATTGTCATTAGCCACTCGAAGTCTTCCAACTTCGTGCTTCTTGCTTCAATCTTTATCCAAACAATTTTATCCGCTTCAAATATTTGTTTTTGCGTTCAAGAATCACAAATTCCAGCAACAACAAAAACAATCCCACTGCAAAGAAATACTGGAACTGGTCATCGTACTCGGAATAAGTTCGGGTTTCCATTTCCTGTTTTTCCATTTTATTAATTTCATCAAACAGCGCATTTAATCCTACCTGCGCATTATTGGCCCGAACATAAATTCCACCACCTGCGGCAGCAATCTGTTCCAGCATTTGCTCATTCAGTTTTGTAACTACCACATTGCCTTCGCGGTCTTTCAAGTAATCCGACTGACCATTAACCAGAACGGGAATCGGCGATCCCGAAGGCAATCCCATTCCAATGGTATGTATAATTGCTCCTTCTTCCATTGCTTCTTTGGCCGATGCCAATGCGTCATCTTCGTGATTTTCTCCATCGGTAATAATTACAATAGCTTTGTTAGCCTCGCCGTTAGGAGTAAACGATTTTCGTGCCAGATCAATTGCAGCACCAATAGCAGTTCCCTGTTTCGGAACAATCTGCGTGTTCACCGAATTCAAAAACAGTTTTGCTGAATTATAATCGCTGGTTATTGGCAATTGGGTATACGCATCACCGGCAAAAACGATGAGTCCGATTTTGTCGTCCTTCAAACGATCGACCAAACGCGAGATAGCACGTTTTGCGCGTTCCAAACGGTTGGGCTGAATGTCCTCTGCCATCATACTGTTGGAAACATCAAGTGCGATCATTAGCTCAACACCTTCACGTTTTTCGGTTTTTAATTTCGATCCAAACTGCGGGCGTGCAATTCCAACAATAAAAAATGCCAGTGCCAGCATCAAAATGATAAACTTAAAAATAGGACGGTTGCTTGAGCTATAGGGCATCAGCTGCCCAAGAATTTCCTGCTGTCCAAACCTTTTTAAGGCACGGCGGCGCGAGATTCTAGACCATACAAAAAACAGTGCCAACAGCGGAATTATTAACAATCCCCATAAATATTCGATATTTCCAAACCTAAACATTTCCATATTCAACTCACTTATGGGATACTTCTAAACAAGGTTAAACGCATAAATAAACTTGCAATCAAAAACAGTGCCCCAAGTAAGGCGAAAGGCATAAATTCTTCCGATTTGCGGCTAAATTCTCGCACTTCAATTTTCGATTTTTCCAATGCATCAATTTCTTTATAAATCTCTTCCAGTTTAGTATTGCTGGTTGCCCTAAAATATTTTCCATCGGTAAGCGACGATATTTCCTGCAATGTTTCTTCGTCAATTTTCACAGGCATATCGCGTAACTGAATACCAAATTGTGTCTGAACCGGGTAAGGCGCAGTTCCTTCGCTTCCCACTCCAACAGTATAAACTCGAATTCCAAATGTTTTAGCAATTTCGGCAGCTGTTACCGGTGCAACTTCTCCCCTGTTATTTTCACCGTCGGTTAACAAAATTACCACGCGGCTAACGGCTTCGCTGTCTTTTATTCGGGCAACCGATGTTGCCAATCCGTTTCCTATAGCAGTTCCATCTTCTATCATCCCACTTTCAAGATCCTTAAACAGGTTTAATAAAACAGCACGGTCGGTGGTAAGCGGACATTGAGTAAATGCTTCACCGGCAAAAACCACCAGCCCCATACGGTCGTATTCGCGCCCCGAAATAAATTCCATCGCAACATTTTTTGCGGCTTCAAGGCGGTTGGGCTGAAAATCCTGCGCCAACATCGAACTTGATATATCGAGTGCAATAACAATATCGATACCTTCTGTTTCGCTCTGCTCCCAGTTTCTTGAGGATTGCGGACGCGCCAGAACAACAACAAAAAAACCGATTGAAATTAGCAGGCACACAAACACCAGGTGGTGCAAATAATGCCTGATGGTTTTTGGGGCTTTTATTACCGAAGCAGTGGACGAAACCTGAATGCTTGCGGTATTCTTTTTTTGCCTGAACACATACCACACCACCATGGGAATTAGCACCCATAAAATGTGTAACAGCTCAGGGTTTTTAAATATCAATCCTTCAAACATCTTTTTCTATTTTATCTCAACTTCTTCAACATTTTCATCATCACCGGCTTTCTCTTCTAACTTTTTAGCTTCCTCTTTCTTTGTATCGTTCACAAAGAAATAAGCATTTACCAGCGACATATTATCATCGTCGGGCAGCGGCTGATACTTGGCAAATTTTACCAGGTCGGCCAACTGTAATAGTTGGGTCAGGTTTGCGAAATGTTTCTCGTTAATTAAACCCTTTTGTGTTCTGAAACTTTCAACGGTTTCATCTGTAGTTTGCTCCAACGCCCGAATTCCAAAACGATCTTCAATGTATTCTCGAAGCGCATCAGTAAGCTCGCTGTAATATTGTTTGGTTTTTCCTTTTTGCCATATTTTTTCCGATTTAATGCGGTCTAACTCGCGCAATGCAATAATGTGTGCCGGCTCTTTTGGTTTTGCAGGCCGCGAGAATATTGGTTTGTTATTTTTCTTCCTTTTAATAGAATAGAGCAAAAAGAAAATTATGGCACCTATAAGAATTACGCCTAAAATGTAAGGCATAACTTCTTTAAGGGTAAGCGGCGCACCATAAGGCATTTTTATGTCGGTTGGTCCTTTGGTAGTGTCAATTTCCATGGTGTAAACATTCAGTGACACACCGTTGCTGGGAATAGAATCGATCCTTCCGTCGACTTCTATTTTAAACCAGTAAGGCGAAATACGGTAACTTCCACTGTCAAAACTTGTAATGGTGTACGATTGAATTTGTTTCATTAAAGTCTCATCGTCCAGCTCAAAAGTGTCGATGCCCGAACGGCTGATCACTTCAATCAGACTGTTGATCGTATCCGGAACTGACGGAAATTGAACATTTACATCTTTCGGGTGATCGACTTCCAGAACAAGTTTTACCTGGTCTCCAATCAGAATGTTTGCAGAATCGAGGCTGGCAGTAGCTTTTATTCGCTGTGCCTGCGTTGCTCCTGCAATCAGAATTGCTGTAAACAGAAATAATATTTTTAGTCTCAATTGCATGCTTCTCTATTTTAATGCCCGTTTTTTAAACAAGGTCATTAACGATTTTACATAGTCTTCGTTGGTGTTTATCGATACGTAATCAACACCGCTTTTTTTGAACATCACATCCAGCCGGCCCATGTGCTTTATCCACCAGTTGGCATAAAGTTTACGCGTTTTACGCGAGCTGCTGTCAACCCAAACATAGTTGCCTTTTTCAGCGTCTTTCAACTTTATCATTCCTATGGATGGTAGTTCTGTTTCGCGCTTGTCGTAAATGTTCAGTGCCACCATATCGTGCTTGTTGTTGGCGATAGAAAGAGCCATTTCCAGGTCTTTGTTATCGTCCATAAAGTCGGAAATAATAAAGGCCGTGCAACGCTTTTTTATAGCGTTGGTCATGTATCGAACAGCTTCGGTAATGTCGGTGCCGTTACTTTCCGGGTGAAAGTCGATCAGTTCGCGAATGATACGCAATATGTGGCTTTTTCCTTTTTTCGGCGGAATAAATTTCTCGATCTTATCCGAAAAGAAGAGCACCCCGATTTTGTCGTTGTTTTGAATGGCTGAAAACGAAAGCACCGCAGACAATTCTGTGATCACATTTTTCTTTAGCTTTTCGAACGAACCAAATTCGCGCGAACCGCTCACATCAATCATTAGCATCACGGTGAGTTCGCGTTCCTCTTCAAAAACTTTTATGTAGGGATGACTGTAGCGGGCGGTAACGTTCCAGTCGATGTTGCGAATATCGTCGCCGAACTGGTATTCGCGCACTTCCGAAAATGCCATACCGCGCCCCTTAAAAGCACTGTGGTACTCGCCGGCAAAAATATTGCGCGACAAACCTCGCGTTTTTATCTCAATCTTCCGTACTTTCTTTAATAATTCAGTAGTCTCCATGAATGTTGTTTCATGTTTCATTTTGCAAGTTCAGGCATTTAACAACTTGCAACCTGTAACTTGTAAACTTTTAAGGTACTTCAACCTGATTTAGAATATCGACAATAATTTCTTCCTGTGTAATGTTATTGGCCTCGGCTTCGTAGCTCAACCCAATACGGTGACGCAAAACGTCTGGGCAAACAGCGCGTACATCTTCAGGAATAACGTATCCGCGACGCTTGATGAAAGC
>DASQBW010000050.1:0-3354 GCA_035635015.1 Draconibacterium sp.
CGCCTAAACCCCCGAATCCGTGGCCAAATTCATGCACAAAAACTTTGTTGCTCAGTTCGTTGTCGGCAGTGCAAACGGTAACAAAATTGTAAAATCCACCTCCGCCGTAACGCTCGGTGTTAACCAACACATAAATCTGATCGTAAGGCACACCAGCCGCTGCATCGTAAACCTTTTTCATATCGCTGGCTGTAAGGTAGCGCGGCAGATCGAACGTATAGTAGCTCGTATTAAAGAAAGTATTTTTATAAATATGTTCGCCCGGAACATCGGTTCCTGATTCTTGCGAAGGAGTAAAAACCGCCCGTACATTAAAATTCGATTGTTCTGATTTGAAAGGCTCTGTGTCGAATAAATAACCCGATACTTTTTCAGCATCGGAAAAAAAGCCTTTTATTTCTGCAGGTGTATAACCTTCAGCAAGAATAACAATATCCACTTTATTGGCCGGATCGCCGTTATTAATAATGTCCTTTTTTTCAAAGTCGGGCGTGGCTTCTTTTAAAATGAAATAATTATTTGGGTCTATCTCTGTTGTGAAAATTGTTGCAAATGTTCCGTCCCATTGGCGGGCATCAATTTCAAGTCTGATATCGCGTTTGGGGAATGGAAACAGGGCCGCCTGGTAAAAAGTTTTATAATTTGTTTTTGCATCTGCTGTAGTTTGCCACTCCTGAAAAAGGGTGCTAAAACCTTTGCTGAAAATTAAATTGTTCGATGCTGCATCAAAAATTCGGTAGCGGTAACTTCCATAGTTAAAGGTGTCGATAATGTTGGTTTTTGATCCTCCCCAAAAAGGCTCTTCTTTCATTTGTGCGGGATATACAACAACTTCCTTGTTGTTTCCTCCCAAAAGAAAATCGAAACGAAAGGATTTATCTTTAAAATACGTCTTGAAATCAGTTTGTGCAATGGTTACAAAAGGCAGTATTAAAAGAATAATAAAAAACTTCAACTTCATTTTATGTTCATTTATTATTTTTGATGAAAATAGATAAAAACAATAAATCAAATTATGACTTATGCACTAACTTTTCTGAAAATGTTTTCAAGTTGCTAATTTTTATTCAAATTCGCGCTGTAATGAAATGGTCTTCGTGCCTACTTTTAAGATTAAAGGAATAAATCGACATGAATTTTTAAAGGAAAATTTTGTGAAGCATTGTATTGTTGAGGATTAAGAAATAAAACATTTTAAGAAGAATGAATTTAATATACAGCTATCTGCTAAGACACATCCGGGAATTTGGGACCATTGAGTTTTTTGCCAAACCAATAGCCGCCTTATTATGTATTCTAATCATAATTTTCGTGGCTTGGTTCGCTCATTTTGTAACACGAAAGGTTGTCCTGAAAATTGTTCAGCGAATTGCTGTGCGAACAAAAACCGAGTGGGATGATATTTTGTTGCGTAACAAGGTTTTTATAGGATTGGCACACCTCGTGCCGGCTTTTATCCTGTATTATACTGCCGATTTCTCGTATCCGAATATTCATCAAGAGGTAAGTGAACTTGAACCGGAGGTGTTTAAAACTCTTTCTCAGGATTATTATTGGGGCCTTACTGCCATTTTGTTAAAAATGGCGAAACTCTATTTTACTATTATTGTTGTATACGTTGGCAATGCCTTATTAAATGCAGGTCTCGAAATTTACAATACAACAGAATATGCGCATCACCGCTCTATAAAGGGCTACGTTCAGTTAGTGAAGATATTTGTATTCTTTATGGCCGGCATTCTGGTAATTTCAATTTTGCTTGAAAAAGATCCAACTGTGCTACTGGCCGGTTTGGGAGCAATTGCCGCCGTTCTCCTTCTTGTATTTCGCGATACAATACTTGGCTTTGTTGCATCCATCCAGTTGTCGGCTAACGATATGGTTAAAATTGGGGACTGGATACAAATGGAAGGTCATAATGCCGACGGAACAGTTATCGATATTACTTTAAACACGGTTAAAGTTCAGAATTGGGATAAAACCATTACTACCATTCCTACATATGCCTTGGTGTCCGAATCTTTTTACAACTGGAAAGGGATGGAAGAATCGGGCGGCAGACGGATAAAACGATCGGTATCAATAGATACAAATACCATTAAGTTTTGCGATGCGGCCATGTTGAGCCGTTTCGAAAAATTTGACCTTATAAGAGAATACGTCAAAGGAAAAGAGGACGAATTAAAAGCATACAATAAAGGAAAAAAACTTGCTGATGAGGATTATATAAGTGGCCGGCATCAAACCAATGTGGGTATTTTTAGAAAATATTTGGAAGTATACTTGCGTCAGCATCCAAAGATTAAACAAGATCTGACTTTTTTAGTTCGTCAGCTACAACCAATGGGAAAAGGATTGCCAATTGAAATTTATGTGTTTAGTGCCGATCAGGAGTGGGCTAATTATGAGGCTATCCAGGCCGATATATTTGATCATATTTATGCTGTAATTCCCGAGTTTGAGTTAAGGGTATTTCAGGGACCAACCGGGGCCGATTTTGAAAAAATAGGACAGCGGATATAACATTTTAATGTGGGGGTGTTTAATAAGTATCTGATAATGTGCTTACGATCTGTAAGTATAGTTATGTTTTTTAGCGTTACAGGTTAGTATTTGTTATTTTTATCTACATTTGTTCTATAATTTGTAAATAATTCAGAATATTTGAAATATGAGGTCTAATGATTATCTGGAAGAGCGTCCAGCCGATATCGACGAGTTGGATGAAAAAATATTAAAGCTAATTACCAAAAATGCCCGAATACCATTTCTGGAAGTTGCCCGTGAGTGTGGTGTTTCCGGTGCTGCGATTCATCAGCGTGTTCAGCGTTTGTTAAATATTGGTGTAGTAAACGGTAGTGAGTTTGTAGTGAACCCGCAGAAATTGGGTTACAATACCTGCGCATACATGGGAATTTATCTTGATAAGGCAAAGTATCACACCCAGGTTGCCGAGGCCTTGCGAAATATTCCGGAAGTGGTTGAATGTCATTATACGACTGGTGCCTATGCCATTTTTGTTAAAATTCAAACCAAAACCAATAAGCACTTAAAACGATTAATTGACGAGCAACTTCAGGATATTGAAGGCATTGCACGTACGGAAACGTTTATTTCGCTTGAATTAGACTTTAAACGACAAGTTCCGATAAAATAGAATATCAATAATTCAGGGATTCATAAAAAGGAATTTAAGCCTTGTGTTGTGTGTTCAGTTAACTTGCTCAAAATATTGTAATCCTTCAAAGATGGACATTCTCGCCCACTAGGAGGTTAAAGGATTTAACTAAAATTAATGGATAAATGATATAAAAAAAAGGCCGGTTTATCCGGCCTTTTTTTTATATCATTGAA
>DASQBW010000051.1:0-1596 GCA_035635015.1 Draconibacterium sp.
CAATTAAATCATTCAACGAAAATATTTTTTAATCATACAATTTATTTATTCACCATTAAAATTTCACATCATGGAAACAAAACAAAAATTAGTAGTGTAAATCTTCAGCCTAATTTGGACAGATTGGTTCAAAAATTAAGAGATAGATTTCTTAAATTGATAACCAATAAAAAGTTCAAAAATGAAAGGAAAAAAGCAAACAGCTGAATCAAAAGTAAAAGAGATAAAAAGGCACACCCGCAAGAAGTACTCAGCGGAGGAAAAAATCAGGATTGTAATTGAAGGGTTAAGAGGCGAAAGCAGCATTGCAGAGCTTTGTCGCAGAGAAGATATTAATGCCAATCTTTATTATAAATGGAGCAAAGATTTTCTGGAAGCAGGCAAGAGTCGATTGGCAGGCGACATAAAACGTGAAGCTACCACAAGTGAAGTTCATCATCTGAAAAATGAGAACATTGATTTAAAACAGCTTGTAGCAGAGTTGAGCCTTGAAAATCGTATGCTTAAAAAAAGTCTGACTGGTTCAGAGTAAATTATAAGTATATGAGAAGAAGTGCCAGCGAGAAGATGGAAATTATACGTATTGTACAGGACTCAGAACTTGGAGTAAAACAAACACTTGAAGAACTTGGAATAAGTCGCAGTACATTTTACGTATGGTATAGAAATTACCTGGAAGAAGGATTCGAAGGCTTAAAACCTAAGTCACCAAAAAGAAAATCATTTTGGAATAAAATTCCTGAAAAGGAAAAGAAAAAGGTGATTAAGATTGCTCTTGAACAGGAAGACCTTTCTCCAAGAGAATTAGCCTTTCATATAACTGACAAGAAAGGTTGGTTTATAAGTGAATCAAGCGTTTACAGGATACTAAAGGCAAAAGGATTGATAACCAGTCCAAAATGGATTTTAATGGCTGCCGCTGATGAATTTAAAGATAAAACAAACTATATTCATCAACAATGGCAAACTGATTTTACTTACTTCAAAATTATTGGCTGGGGTTGGTATTATTTAGCCACTATAATGGATGATTATTCCCGATATATTATCCACTGGGAATTGTGTTCAAATATGGAATCTGATGATGCAATGAGGGTTGTTGAACAAGCACTACAAATAACAGGACTAACAGAAAAGAAACGCCCGAGGCTTTTAACTGACAATGGTTCTTGTTATGTCTCAAATGCTTTCAAAGAATTTATTCATGGGCAAAAAATGGGACATGTACAGGGTGCTCCATATCATCCGCAAACACAGGGTAAGATTGAACGGTATCACCGAACAATGAAAAATGTAGTTAAACTTGAAAACTACTACTACCCTGAAGAATTAAGGAATAGACTTGCGGAATTTGTAAACTTTTACAATAATCACAGGTATCACGAATCACTTGGGAATGTTACTCCTGCTGACGTTTATTTTGGCAGAAAAAACGAAGTTATAAACCGTAGGAAAGAAATAAAAATGGAAACTATAAAAGAAAGGAGGAAAGTGAACCAGCAATCAAAAAAATCAGCGTAAATGACTATTGAAATATTGAAAACTCTCAACCGAGTTTCCAACAGTTCAACAGTCCATGAAAATCATCAAATGAAA
>DASQBW010000052.1:0-1751 GCA_035635015.1 Draconibacterium sp.
ATATAACATTCATAAAAATATCGTGCGCGACACAAATGTAGGAAAAATATTAAATGTCGCAAGCGATATAAAAAAATTGTAATAAAAGGAAAGGATAAATTCATATTCTAAAAAACAGTTCGTACTTTTGCGAACAACGAACAATGGTAATTAGATGGAAGTAAAAATCATAACAAATCAGCAACAAAAAATTGCTCGTTATGCAAAAGCACTTGGACATCCGGTGCGTGTATACGTATTGCAGTTGCTCGGGAAGCAGAGTTGTTGTTATAGTGGCGATTTAAGTGATGAGCTGCCAATTGCAAAGTCAACTTTATCGCAACATTTAAAAGAATTAAAGGATGCTGGATTGATTCAGGGAGAAATTGAAGCTCCCCGAATAAAATATTGTGTGAACAAAGAAAACTGGGCAGAAGCACAAGAATTATTTAAAGGGTTTCTGAATATAGACTAAAAATCGAAATAAATCGTACGTATTTTAGCGAGCGATAAATCACAAAAACCAAAGAAAAAATGGATATAAAAGTTTTAGGAACCGGTTGTGCAAAGTGCAAAAAACTGGAACAAATAACAAGAACTGCGGTAAGTGAGCTAGGTATTGAAGCCACAATTGAAAAAGTGGAAGACATCTACAAGATCATGCAATTTGGAGTGATGAGCACTCCGGGTTTAGTTGTGGATAATAAAGTGGTGTTGAGTGGCCGCTTACCAAAATCGGATGAATTGAAGCAATTATTAAGTGAGTAATCAACCTATAAAACTCAAATTATGAAAACCGTACTTTTTATTATGCTGGCCTTGTTTGTGTCAGTTTCGGCACAAACATACGGAGCAACAACTCAAAAATCGGACAGTGCCAAAAAGGAAATTCTCTATTTCCACAATACAAGGAAATGTGCTACGTGCAAAGCAATTGAGGCAGAAACTAAAAAGGTGTTGAACGAAAATTTTTCCACCGAAGTTAACAAGGGAGAAATAGTATTTAGCGAATACAACGCTGAAGATAAGTCGAATAAAGAAATGGTTAAGGAGCTGGGTGTAACCGGTACTTCATTGATTATTGTTGAAGGCGATAAGAAAACAGACCTTACCAGTAAAGGATTTATGTACGCGGTTAAACAACCGGAGAAGCTTCGTAAAGCGATAATAAAAGCGCTGGAAGAATAGAATGGAAACATTTCTGACTTCACTATACGAGAATTCCGGAATTCCGCTTTTTTCGGCTTTTATACTTGGTTTATTGACGGCAATTGGTCCGTGTTCGATGGCTACCAACATAACCGCCATTGGATTTATCAGTAAAGATATTAGCCAAAAGAAACAGGTTTTTTTTAGTGGCGTAATTTATACATTTGGCCGGGCTGCATCTTACTGGTTCTTAGCTTTTATATTATTTGTCGGAGCCGATCAATTTAGTCTTTCCTACTTTTTTCAGTCGTATGGCGAAAAAATTGTTGGACCACTATTGGTAATTATCGGTCTGATTATGTTGGGCGTGATTAAAATAAATTTTCCGGGGCTGTCGAACTTTTCAAAACGGCTTGAAGAGAGGAATAAATGGAATTTTTGGAATGTTTTCCTTTTGGGAATGGTTTTCGCGCTGGCTTTCTGTCCGTACAGCGGAGCATTTTATTTTGGAATGTTGATTCCAATGTCTTTAAGTTCTGCGCAAGGTTTGGTATTACCACTTTCATTTGCTCTGGCCACCGGAATCCCGGTTATTATTATTGCCTGGCTGCTGGCTTTTACCA
>DASQBW010000053.1:0-2090 GCA_035635015.1 Draconibacterium sp.
GTTTAAAATTTGATACATCGTTGGCGGTAACCACAATATCAATATAATCGCTTAATCCTATAAATTCCAGTGTTTTTTGTGCCAAATGTCGGTAACCTCCGGTACCAACCGCCATTGGCAGTTTGCCGTGGTACTTTTTAACCAGATCAACAACAGGTTGTATCGGTTTTATTTTATGCATCATCCGTTCATATTCGGCTTCTTTCTCAAAGCCTACCTCTTTAGGATGTAGCTTAACACCATAAACCTCATTAATTCGTTCAATGGTTTCAACCGCCGGAACACCTGCCAGCTCTAAAAACATCCTGGCCGAATAATCGACACCATACTTACCGAGTATATTCTGATAAGCATTAAAATGCACCGGCATGGTATCGGCCAGCGTGCCATCCAAATCAAATATTAAACCTTTGGCTTGTGGATTTATATCGAGCTTTTGCATCTGCACTAATTTATTTTTGGGCGAAAATACACTTTTAGCACGCGTGCATTGGAAATCCTTTCTACATTTAAGAAAAATTTTAACCTTTGTTTCCGCTAAATTAATATTCAATGAATCAGGTATTACTCTATACATTTCCGCAGTGGATTATTTTTGCAGCAATTTTTGGTGCGATTTACGGTTGGGTGGAAGATAAAAAAGTATTTCGGTTAATCGGGCTTGGTGCTTTTGTTATGCTGGGTTTGTTTTCGTTGTATGTAATCCTCGGAGAATACCTTGCTGCCGGGCAATACCTTACTCCCGAAGAAGTGTTACACGAAAAACTGTATGACGAAATTATTGATGAACCGCCGATTGAAGCGTATCTGCTTCCCGCCTATATAAGTTTCCTGGTGGCAGCGGTTTTAGCATTGGCTGCGCTTGTGCTCGACTGGTTAAATAAAAAATACTATCGGTTATTCACGGTACTTGCATCACTGGTTAGTTTAATTGGATTTTTTATTGTGGTTGGAGCTGTAAGAACCTTGTAGTTAGCCCTTAAAACTGCTTCTAAATTGGCAAATACGCCTCAATAACTTTCAATATATTAGCATATCATAAATAATGAATGCAACTTGTTAACAAAACTTCTGTTTTCATTCAGGGTTTCATATCTTGCACACAGATATAATAACAGACAAATTTATTGATTATGAATCCACAGGCTGCTGAACTTAACAGCGTAATTCAAGCAAAAAGCGCCCCCGTTTTTGAACTGCTTTCGGAAAGAGGAAAAAGTATTTTCTTCCCTAAAAAAGGTATTTTGGGGCAAACTGCTGAAGCAAAAGGCACTAAAATTAATGCAACTATTGGAGCCGCAATTGAGGATGACGGAACACCTATGCGACTTGAAGCCGTGGCTTCAAAGATCAACATGGATCCGTCGCTGGTTTTTCCTTATGCGCCAAGTTTTGGCCGTCCGGATATTCGGGCAAAATGGAAAAGCATGATCTATCAGAAAAACCCGGCTCTGGAAGGAGTAGAATTGAGTTTGCCGGTTGTAACCAATGCTTTAACGCATGGTATTAGCATGGCCGGGTACATGTTTGCCAATCCCGAAGATGAAGTGATTGTTCCCGACCTTTTCTGGGGCAACTACAACCTCACCCTCACCAATGCTTATGGTTGTTCGTTAGGCAAGTTTAACCTGTTTAAAAATGGAGCTTTCGATCTGGAAGCCTTTGAAGCCAAATTGAATGAAGGTGGTATTGGCAAAAAGATCGTAATTCTGAATTTCCCGAATAATCCATCAGGTTATACGCCCACTGTTGAAGAACAAGATGCCATTGTTGCCATCATAAAAAAAGCGGCTGAAGCGGGTAATAAAATTGTTACCATTACCGATGATGCTTATTTTGGATTGGTTTACGAAGAAGGAATTGCTACCGAAAGTATTTTTGCACCACTTAGCCAGTTACACGAAAATGTATTGGCGGTTAAAGTTGATGGTGCAACAAAAGAAGACTACGTTTGGGGATTCCGTGTTGGATTTATCACCTACGGAATAAAAGGTGGCGATGCCGAATTGTACAGTGCTTTGGAAGCAAAAACTGCCGGTGCCATTCGTGGAAATATTTCTAACGCAGCCAATATCTCTCAATCGCTGTTG
>DASQBW010000054.1:0-1543 GCA_035635015.1 Draconibacterium sp.
ATACGGGCCTTCGTCCATATTAATTTTCGTTTTTTTTGAATTCGCTTGCAAAGGTAGTTTTAAACGGCCAAAACCCGGCTTTTGTTCTAAAAAATATGTTAATGAACTCTTAATGCACTTTACAACCGGGGTCATTAACAACTCGATAAGAAATGTTAACTCTAATTAACTTTTAGGCTGTACATTTCAATCTGCAAAGCATTAACTTTACCTTTAGAATAAAGAAAGTTAGATGCAATGGATTTTTTACATAGTCTGTTTTTTGCTTTTCGGAATAAATTCCAGAAGTGGAGATGATGTACCTTCTCAGCAGCTATTTCACGAAACATATCATGCAACACAGATACCCCACAATTATATAATTTCACCCGTTCAGTTTATTTCTGAAGATCAGGATACAGAAATCTTTGTTCAGGGTTCAGGGTTGCTGTTTACCAATTATTCTCCTGCAAATTTTTCAGACAGGGAGAATGGAACTCATCATTTTTCGCCGGATGTATCATCCATTGTTTTGTCAGCCTGGCTCATTGATCTTCCACCTCCGGCTTTTGTGTGATTTTTTAAAAGAGATTTTCAAGGAATTCGAATCATGTTCACATAACATAATTCGAGTCATTTCAATTTCAAAAAAATGATTTATTCACACAAAAAATTACTTCCATGAGGACAATGCAGAATTTTAATGAATACAAATACAATCAAGACATTTATCTTGAAAAAGTAAACGACAGTACCAACCAGGTAGAAATTGCAGAAGTAACATACAATCCCGATAGAAACCTGGAGCTTTTGCTTCAGTCTCCATTATTTATTCGCACACCGCGAAACATAAAAATTTTGGGAGACCGGTTAACATTAACACTTGAAGAATTTGTTCGGGCTGATTACCCCGACCGTGCACCGGAGTATGCCTGGGCCAGCTTTTTTTATCATACCTACGTACGCTTTCATCACATCTCGTTTTTACTACCTGGAGATGATTTTTATATGGTAAAGTCGATGGTGCTCCCCGATAAACTTTACCTGAAAATTGTTTTAGGAATGACAGATTAATTAGTGCATTTTTATGTTTGGTGACATAATGAGTTTATAAAAAGAGGGTTTCCTTATGGCAACCCTCTTTTACTTATTGTTTTAGAATCAGTCTTTTTCAGGCCTTTATTTTTTCGTATAACACCAATAGTTTTGATTGATATATTTCTTTGATCTGCTCTTCATCTTCCCCAATTGGTTTTACCGGAATCAGGTCTTTTACCTCATCGGCCGACAATCCTGATTTAAAGAAAATAGCCAGCGATTTTTTCAATGTAGCTTCCACTGCTTTTTTTGCTTCGTTCTCTTCCAAACCCATGGCTGCTGCAACCTTTAGCATTTCTTCCCACTGAAACCAAAAATACGTTGGCAACATAGCTGAAACAATCGCATATCCTTCCAGTTTGTTCTCTTCAACCTCAAAGTTTTTGCCCAAAGCTTTTACCAGTTTCAGGAAACTCTTTTTGGTCTTTTTGTCCCTTCCCGGGTGAAAAGCCACCGGGTTATATCT
>DASQBW010000055.1:0-3951 GCA_035635015.1 Draconibacterium sp.
CGATCCCGGACACGGGGGAAAAGATTTGGGAGCAGCAATTGGCAATGCCATTGAAAAGAACATTGTACTCGACATTGCCTTAAAATTGGGAACAGCAATAAAAGAGAACTACCCCGAAATAAAAGTGGTTTACACACGCACCACCGATGTTTTTATACCTTTATTTAAACGGGCCGAAATTGCCAATAAAAACGAGGCCGATCTTTTTATATCGATACATGTGAACGCGGTCGGCGTTCGAAGTGTGCAGGGAACCGAAACTTTTGTTTTGGGGCTTCACAGAAACGACGACAACCTGGAAGTGGCCAAAAAGGAAAATGCCGTAATTTTACTGGAAGATGATTACAATACCACTTATGAAGGTTTTGATCCTAATCTGCCGGAATCTTACATCATGTTTGAAACCATGCAGGAAGAATACCAGGGGCAAAGTGTTATGTTGGCGTCGGGCATACAAAACGAATTCCGCGATTATGCCAAACGCCGAGACAGAAGTGTTAAAATGGCCGGTTTTCTGGTATTGCGACAAACGACCATGCCCAGTGTTTTAATCGAAACTGGTTTTATAAGCCATAGCGAAGAGCGAAAATACCTTACCAGCGAAACAGGTAGAACTCAGCTGGCATTTGCAATTTTCAGAGCATTCAGCGATTATAAATCGAATATTGAGCAGCGAAGCAGTTTTCATTTGGTTACCAATTCAGAGGTAGAAACTGAAATCTCACAAACTTCTGTAATTAATATACAAAGTAACCCTGTCACAATACCGCCAATTCCATCTAATGAAACAAAAAATGATCCGGACGATATTTATTATTCCGTTCAGATAATGGCTTTAAAAAGAAGGCTGGAAACTACCCCTGACAATTTTAATGGCGAACAACAGGTTTTTCGAATCGATGATTCTGACATTAACCGCTATTTCTCTGGTAAATTTAAAACCCTTCATGAAGCAGAGCAGGAACAAAACCGAATAAAATCAAAATACCCCAATGCATTTGTGGTCGCTTTCAAAAACAATAAGTTAATTTCTGTAAAAAAGCTGTTGGTGCCTTGATAAATCACTTATGAAATGGCTACTTTTACATTAAAATCGTATTTTTCGACCATGAAATGAGCAGGAGAATGGAAATCGGAGCGTTAAAAAGATCCAAAATAACAGCACTAATTAAACAGTTTGTAACCGGATCAGTCGAATTTCTTATCGTGCCAAATGTTTAATAAAAAACAGATGAAAAATTCAAAATTCACTAAGCTGGGAATTCTGATTGTTTTTTCGTTAGCCGTATTGATTTGGGGCTTGAGCTACCTGAAAGGCAACGATATTTTCAAACAAAACGACTACTACCATGTATATTACGATCGTGTTGACGGACTGGTAAAATCGAACGAAGTAACACTTAACGGATACCAGATCGGACAGGTTGACGAGGTTAAATTTGCACCTGACAAGAGTGGACGACTGATTGTAAGCTTTTCGGTGAATTCTGACTTTAAAATACCTGTTAAATCCGTCGCCCGAATTATTAGCAGTGATATAATGGGAACCCGATCAATAGAAATTGTGTATAGTGGTGAAGCAGATGTTTATCAATCAAACGATACAATTCCGGGATCAATTGAGGCCGGCTTGAAGGATCAGGTTAGCATGCAGGTTCTGCCTCTAAAAAACAAGGCCGAAGAATTACTAAGTACCGTAGATTCGGCAATTACTGTTCTTACCGTTATTTTTAATGAAGATGCCCGGGAGAACCTTACTACAAGTTTTGCCAGAATTAACCAAACGGTTGAAAATATTGAAGCAACCACTTCCGACCTGCAGGAGATAATGGCTTCAGAAAAAGAAAATGTAAAAAACATTGTTGCTAACATTTAAGCATTAACTGCAATCTTAAAAAATAATTCGGCAGCATTTGAAGCTACCATCCAAAACCTGAACAGTTTCACCGATACACTTTCAAATATCTCCATATCCCCGGTATTAAATAACCTGGCAGATGCTTCGGCTCAGATATCTACAATTCTCGACAAATTAAATAGCGACGATAATTCGGCCGGCCTTCTGCTTAATGATGCTGAATTGTACCAGTCGATCAGTACGCTTTCAGATAATTTAGGATTCCTGATAGGTGATATCCAACAAAATCCAAAACGTTATTTGCAGGTCTCTGCTTTTGATTTTGGCAAAGAAGTATATATAAATACGAAAGATGATGCTTCGGGAAAAGACATTATTTTTAAGGTACACCTGCTTACTACAAAAACACAACTCGGAAGCGATGCCGACATTTTTGATTCAATTGAATATGATGTCGAAGAATATTTTGCCGGAAATGTGTACACCTATTTAACAGGCAACACCAGCGTGTACAGCGAAATTGAAAAAATCAGTGAATCAGTTCGCCATGAATTTCCTGAATCGAGTATTGTAGCATTTAAGAGCGGGAGGATGATAAAACTCAAAAAAGCACTTAAACAACTACGATAATTAACCACCAATTGTTAACAGCATTGCCGGCAAACGAAACTACCCCACCAGTACCGACCAGATATTTAACTATCGCCCAGATACTTATGCCTAAGTGTCTGACTGATTGGCATTTGTAAATATTTAATATTTTTGTAATTTTAAATGCCTGATTAATAATCCTATATGACATTTGTTATAAATACAATAGAAAAGTGATTTTTTTTTTCACTTTTTTTTCGCAAATTTTGTTTTCGGAATACCACTAGGGAAATTTTTTGTAGAACCTCATTATCCAGCAATTGTCAATGAACAACGAGTACAGATCTGCATGGGAGAAATGCCTTAACGTTATTAAAGATAACGTTCCTAATAGCAGTTTTAAAACATGGTTTGAACCGATAGAGCCCGTAAAATTAGAAAACAAAGTATTAACCATTCAGGTTCCAAGTGCGTTTTTTTACGAGTACCTTGAAGAACAATTTATTGATATTTTAAGAAAAACGTTACGAATGGTTTTGGGAAACGGGGCCAAACTTGAATACAACGTTGTTCTTAGCAATAAAAACAGTAAAGAACCATATACAGTTAGTTATCCAACCAATAATAATAACAAAATTCAAAATAAACCACTTACCGTGCCATTAAAGGCAGAAGAGAAATCGACTATCAAGAATCCGTTTATCATTCCGGGTATTCAGAAACTACATATCGATCCGCAACTAAAACCGGATAATACCTTCGAAAATTTTGTAGAAGGCGATTGTAACCGTCTGGCCCGCAGCGCAGGTTATGCCGTTGCGCAAAACCCTGGAGGAACAGCCTTTAATCCTTTAATGATTTATGGAAATTCCGGGTTGGGAAAAACCCACCTGTCGCAAGCCATTGGCATCCAGGTTAAAGAAAACTTCCCCGACAAAGTGGTTTTGTATGTAAATGCAAATAAATTTCAAACGCAGTTTACCGAAGCAACACGTAACAATAACCGCAACGACTTTTTACATTTCTACCAAATGGTTGATGTGTTGATTCTTGACGATGTGCATGAATTTGCAGGAAAAGAAAAAACACAGGAAACTTTCTTCCACATTTTCAACCACTTGCACCAAATGGGTAAGCAGCTGATCTTAACATCAGATAAGCCACCTATCGAATTGAAAGGAATGGAGCAGCGTTTATTGTCGCGATTTAAGTGGGGACTGACAGCCGATTTGCAAACACCCGACTTTGAAACCCGGATGGAAATATTACGCCGGAAAATATACAAAGACGGTATTACACTCTCGGAAGAAGTATTGGAATACATTGCATCGCACGTAACTAATAATGTTCGTGAGTTGGAGGGAGCATTGGTGTCATTACTGGCACAATCGATGTTGAACAAACGCGAAATTACCTTAGAACTGGCAGCCAAATTGATCACCAAGCTGGTTAAAAACTCAAAACGTGAACTTTCAATCGAATACATTTCTAAAGTAGTATGC
>DASQBW010000056.1:0-3423 GCA_035635015.1 Draconibacterium sp.
CTTTAAATGTGAACTAAACGGTGACCCGTAATAATACAATTTCAGTAAATCGCTGATACAAAGGCATTAATTGGACCAGGTTCGAATCCTGGTATAATCCTAACATATTTCATAAAATTTGCTATATTTAAGCGATATTTGAATTATTAAACAACAGATATTTATAGAGTTACCCAAAAGGGGCCATCAAAATAAGGAACAAATAAAGTCACTGATATTTAGCGCATTACAAAATAAATCGTGCACCTTTACTGGGCACCAATAAAAAAAAGCAACAGTCTATATATCAGATTGTTGCTTTTTTATTTTTCACATTAATATCAATAAAATATAAATATTGCCACCTGATTATCAGTTAAAGTATAATGTATTTTTGATACCAACAATCGCAATTAGACTGCAGAAAAACTAATAAGCAGTTTTCTTACTTCTTTTTCCCATATTTTCTCATTATCGCATCTATTTTTTTCCTTTGCTCCTTCCAATATACCTCTGCTGACTCATTTTCCCATCCCCCATATTGATACAATCGTCCAGGAACTACACTTATTCCATCCTCTTATGCCCATTCATCTTTGATCAGCATTTGCGCTTCACTCTTCCTGGTCAAAAAACAACATAGAAACTCAATGTTGCCTTCATCTTCCCATTCTTTGATGTGAGGAGGCTTTATATGCTTCTCCGGATTCTCTTTTAATAATCGTGCGACCGCTATATCCCTGGCTCTGGTTATCGTTGCATCGCCAGTTAAGTCCATCTCATCCGGGAGGTAGGCTGTCCGAACTTCATAGTATTTATCCTGCCACAGGTACAACTTGAATTTGTACTTACACCAGACTCCATAAACAAGGCATTTCCCTTCTGTTAGGATATAATTTTCTTTGGAATTCATGAGTAATGATTGTAATAGACAATTTACAAAAGACGATCTGTAGTCCCTAAATAACTTATTAACTATGGTTAGAATAACTTAAACGTTGTTTTTTGTACTCATATCTGTTAAACATTGGTTTGACATTTTAATATTATGTTTTTAATTCTTCATAACCCAGGTGACACGTTTGAAGATTTCGTGAAGTTGAGCTCATCTTTAGGAACCTGCAGTAATTCAGTTTTTGACTAATTAATATTCGATAAAAACTTATTCTTAAATCTGCTTATCATACTTAATTCAATGTCATGCTACCGGCACCAGGAAATATGCCTTTGGGCAATAAAAAAGCGTTACATAAAAGCTCATATAGCGCTAATACTTTTATAACGGTGCTCCCCTGACGCTTGGAAGTTGCAACAATTTTTGTATTGCTGCATCATTTGTTACATCTGTTCCCGAAACTTCACAGGCTTTGCTACATGAGTGATTAGCCTTGCATCATAATTTACCGGACCTTTACATCAACAAAATTCAACTACAAAAACTCGCACCATGAAAAAATTGAGATTTTTAATTGCTGCAATTTTCATCCTGGCTTTTACTTTTTCGGAAACAGGATGCAATGTAACAGCCAAAAAAGGGACACCACTTAAAGTGCCTGAAACATTGAATGACGGTTTGAGAACCGGCGATGCTAAAAATGCTGGTATGGATACGGAGTTGCTGGAAGAAGCAATTAAGGCCATCGAAAAAGGCAAATTCAAAGAAATTCACTCGATGCTTATTTATAAAGCCAGCCAACTGGTTTTTGAACAGTATTTCGAAGGACATCAATACCAGTGGGATGCACCAAAATATCATGGCGATCTGGTCCAGTGGACTGCAACAATGCCACATCCGATTATGTCGTGCACCAAAAGTTTCACATCGGCCTGTATCGGAATTGCCATCGACAAAGGTTTTATTAAAAGTGTCGATCAGTCGATATTTGATTACCTGCCCGATCACCAGAATTTGAAAAAAGACAACAAAAACTACATTACTATAGAAAACCTGCTTACCATGACTTCGGGACTTGCCTGGGACGAATGGAATGCCGCACACGGCGGACAATTAAGCAATGATTACGACCACCTTTATGTTGTTGACGACCAGATTAAAGCCGTACTGGAAAGGCCGTTTTGGGCAGCCCCGGGCGATTTTTTCACCTACAACGGCGGTGGTATCAATATTTTGGGGGAGATACTGAAAAATGCCACCGGAATGAACATGGACGAGTTCGCAGCTAACTATTTATTCGAACCGCTTGGAATCGAATCTGCATCGTGGTGGAATTACCCAAACGGAAGACTTGAAACGGCCAGTTCATTGAGCATGACACCGCGCGATATGGTGAAATTTGGTGCACTTTACCTCAACAAAGGCAAGTGGAACGGTGAACAGTTATTGTCTGCAAACTGGGTTGAAAAGAGTTCTACTATTTATAAAAATAACTCTGGCATTCAGCTTCCAATAGAAGATTCGGGTCTGAACGGCTATGCTTACACCTGGTGGATCAGCGAACTGGATCATAACGGTCAGAAAATTAAAATGTACCGTGCCAATGGCTGGGGTGGCCAGGTAATCACGGTCATTCCCGACCTGGATATGGTAGTGGTGTTTACCAGCGGAAACTGGGCGACAAAATCAAAGCTGTTTAAACTTATGGAAAACTATATACTTCCAGCAGTCGCAAATCAATAGAAACTTAAATTTTTTAAAACAAAAAAACAAGTATCATGAAAACAAGTAAGAAAACAAAAAAGAGAAACGAAAGCAAAAGTTCCTGGTTAATCGGTGGAACAACAATGATCGGTCTTGCCGTAGGATTTATTCTGCTAAAATATTCCGTAATCTATTTTCTCGCCTCGCTACTAATTGGTATTGCAGTTGGGCTGGTTGCCGCACCATTCATACCTGAAAAATCTGTACAAAAATGAAAACTGTAGTTTGTGAAAAATATGGCCCTCCGGAAGTCCTTCATGTCGTTGAAGTTGACAAACCGGTACCAAAGGATAATGAAGTCCTGATAAAAATTATGGCTACAACCGCCAATGCCGCCGATGCCCGCATCAGGGGTGCTGTGTTTCCTTCCATATTCAATTTTCCGGTAAAACTGGCCATGGGTTTTAAGGGCCCCCGTAAAAAAGTGCTCGGAGTTGAACTGGCCGGCGTAATCGAGGTAGTAGGTAAAAATGTAACGCAGTACCGGGTGGGTGATGAAATTTTCGCCTCGAGCGGAGCTGCTTTTGGTGCTTATGCCGAATACATTTGTCTGCCAGAAAATGCAGTGATGGCCGCAAAACCTTCGAACATGAATTTTGAAGAAGCTGCTGCTGTTCCACACTGTGCACTGGCTGCCTTGCACTACCTGAAAAAAGGAAATGTAGATACCGGGCAAAAAGTGATGGTCTATGGAGCTTCCGGCGGGATCGGGACTTATGCGGTTCAGATCGCCAAAGCTTTTGGAGCTAAAGTAACCGGAGTTTGCAGCACTACAAATGTGGAGC
>DASQBW010000057.1:0-1906 GCA_035635015.1 Draconibacterium sp.
TTATATGACAGCACCAACAGATCATAAACTGATTTACTACATAAAGAAATGGGTAAACAACATTTCTGAAGACGATGAAAAGTTGATTCTCTCTGCTTTTGAACCGATTAAGATAAAAAAGAAAAAAGACCTGTTGGAACCCGGCGAAACCTGTAAATACATTTATTTTGTTATAAAAGGTTGTTTACGTTCGTATTATGTTGATGCTAAAGGTATCGAACATATTTATCAGATCAGGTTAGACAACAGCTGGATCAGCGATTTGGAAAGTTTTTTCTCGCAACGCACGTCGAAATATTACATTGAAACCCTGGAAGATTCACAGCTGCTGCGCATTTCGCACAACAGGTTGGAACAACTTTATAATGAAGTTCCCCGGATTGAACGATATTTTCGTATTCTTTTTCAAAAGGCATACATTAATGCGTTGGAGCGCCTAAATGCCACCATGTGGGAATCGGCGGTTGACCGCTACAACGAGATGCTAAAAGAACATGTGGATATTTTCCAGCGCGTGCCACTTGTGTATATCGCCTCTTACCTTGGAATTGCCCCGGAAAGTTTGAGCCGGATTCGGAGAAGTCGACAAAATAAATTCAGCTAATCCATCAGGAACTTTTCCCTGTGATTTAAAAAATCGCGATACACTCTAAAATGCTCGGTATCTTCATATTTTACCTCCGCCACAGGCATTTCATCAAAATTGTAAATGGTAGCATTTTTACAGGCCAGTAAAATAGGCGAATGTGTGGCAACAATAAACTGGGCATGTCCGCCTTTTGAATTTTCGCTTAACAATTTTAGCAACTGCAACTGACTGGAAGGCGAAAGCGCCGTTTCAGGTTCATCAAGTAAATACAATCCTTTTAACTTGTAACGGCTTTTAAAAAACGACATAAGCGATTGCCCGTGCGATTGTGAAATCAACGATTTACCACCAAAAAACTCCAGCTGCCCGGGATCTGTTGTTGCCCATTCTTCCAGCATCGAAGCAAAATCCTTGAATATCTGCGCTCCAAAAAAAGAACCGGGAACTGATCCGTTCACCCATGAAACTTTTAAATATCGATGCAATGCCGCTTCGTAACGATTCACCGTATAACGCGAATTCATATTATTCCTCCAGATATAAATTCCTGCAGCCACGGCAATTGCTTCAAGCAATGTTGACTTGCCCGATCCGTTTTGCCCCACAAACAAGGTAATCGGATTTGTAAAATCAAGTTTTTTCGTTTCAGAAAACAAAGGAAGATTAAACGGATAATGCTCGGTTGTTGGATAACGTTCCGTTTCCAGGCTAATACTGTTTAAGTGGTACATATCAAATATCGCTTGTTGTTAATTGATAATACTGCCATCCGCTAAAACAAGATGAACAGGTTATATTCTCAATCCCTTTTAAAGATTTCCCAAGATAAGCATATTCAGAATGCAATCCATATTCAATAGCTTAACATCATTTCTTAACATAGGTCAAGTGTTTGAGGCATGCCCCCACCATACCTTTGTATCGTGCAATTAAAACAAAATACGATGCGAAAAATAGATCCAAAAAAATTATCAGTTCAGGAGCGAGTCGAAAAGCTAAACAACATGATCCTGGGAGGACACATTTTAGAAACATTCGACGTAGTTAAAGACAGAGTTACTTACAACGCAGAAGTGGAAATTGACCGATCGAAATTTGATTTATGCCACGGTTCAAACTCCTTCTTCGATAACCTGGGCGATGAAGCCGTTAACGACATATTTTCGCTCAATATTTCCCTCGCACTTAAATGGGTAAGAGAACAATTTACGGCTTTTATCGGTTTTGAAATTACAACCGACTAGCCGGAAAACAATTGCGAACACGCGAAAACATGGAACGGAAACATTTTTTAAAAACAATGATGGCAACAGTGCC
>DASQBW010000058.1:0-2177 GCA_035635015.1 Draconibacterium sp.
CCGCAATTTCGTCTATTGTTTCAAAAATTGTAAGTTCCCCGTTTAGCAACTGGGCCTGGTTTTGGGCAAAATAGCCAATTTTAACATTGTGCCCCAATTTCATTGCGCCGGTATGTTCTATTTCGTTCATAATAATCCGGGCAAGTGTAGTTTTACCTTCTCCGTTTCGGCCTACAAAAGCTATTATTTCGCCATTCTCAATCGTTAGATTAATGTCGTCAAGCACATGGAGCGAATCGTAAAATTTGCTGATGTGTTTAGCTTCAACAACAACGCGTCCTGAACGTGGGGCAGGAGGGAAGTTGATTTTTAGGGAAGCATTATCTTCTTCCTCAATTTCAAGTCTGTCCAGCTTTTCAAGTTGTTTTATTCTTGATTGTACCTGGACTGCTTTTGTTGCTTTATACCTGAAACGTTCGATAAAACGTTCGGTTTCCTCAATCATTTTTTGCTGATTGTTGTAGGCTGCCAGATTGATTTCGCGTTGCTCGGCCTTCCATTCTGTAAATCTGGTGTAGTTCATTTTTTGGTCGGTAATTTTTCCCAACGAGATTTCTATGGTACGGTTACAAACAGCGTCGAGAAAGGCTTTATCGTGCGAAACAAGGATTACAGCGCCACTATATGTTTTTAAAAAGTCTTCCAGCCACTGTATCGACTCAATATCGAGGTGGTTTGTAGGTTCATCGAGTAAAAAAACATCAGGCTTTTGAAGCAGAAGTTTGGCCAGTTCAACACGCATTCGCCATCCTCCGCTAAATTCTGAAGTCATACGTTCAAAATCACTTCGTTCAAATCCGAGGCCAATTAATGTTTGTTCCAGTTCTGCCTGGTAATTATCGCCTCCTAAAAGCTGGTAGCGTTCATTGAGTTCTGTAACGTGATCGAGCTTTTTTAGATAATCTTCAGAGTGATAGTCTTCGCTTTCTGCAATTTCGTGATTTAATTGTGCAATTTTCTTTTCAATAGATAACAGTTCCTCAAATGCCCGGGTAACCTCATTTTTTAATGTGCGGGTATCCGAAATCTTCATTTGCTGCGGCAAATAACCAACGGAAGTTTCTTTCGGAACAGCTACTGTGCCCGCAGTTGGAGTTTCTGTTCCTTTAATAATTTTAAGCAGCGTACTTTTTCCTGCTCCGTTTTTTCCAACCAGGCCAATTCGGTCTTTTGGATTAATTAAAAAACTTATTTCCTTGAAAAGCTCAAAGCCACCAAAAGAGAGATTTATCTTATCGAGTGATATCATTTTATACAAAAATTGCCCAAAGATAATTATTTCGGTCAGACGGCATTTCCAAAAATAAGGGCAAAAAAATTACCCTCTCGGGTAAAAAAGGAAGGGGAAAGCTCTATGGACGCTTTTTGAAGATGATTGATAATTTACAAACCCCTAAACACAAAACCAATCATAAATACAGAAGTCGCTTTCCCCTTTTAAGTTTTACTTATTGAAAATAAAACCAACCATTAAATCAATAGCAAATATAAGGAAATGATTGATGTAGAAAAGGCCTATGTAACATAAAATGACTTTTGTGTACACAAAACAACCTTGTTTTCCCATAATGGGAAAAAGTATATTTATTTGGGAATCGGCATTGGAATCAGATAATGATGTAATATTGATTATTGGATTATATTTGCGAAAAAATTAAGCAGTGGGAAGAAAAAGGAAGAAACCATTTTACGAAAACATTAGAATCGAAGATATTGGTTCCGAGGGGAAAGCTATTGCCAGAATAGGCGAGATGGTTGTATTTACTAAGCTGGCTGTGCCCGGAGATGTTGTTGATCTCCAGGTAACAAAAAGGAGAAAGCGTTACCAGGAAGCATATGTAAAAGAATACAAAACTTACAGTACTGACAGGCAGGAGGCTTTTTGTGAGCATTTTGGTGTATGCGGGGGCTGTAAATGGCAAATATTGCCTTATGAAAAACAACTGTTTTACAAGCAAAAACAGGTTCACGATCAGCTCTCCAGAATTGGCAAAATTGAAATGCCAGAAATCAGTCCAATAGTAGGATCAGCAGAGAATACCTATTACAGGAATAAATTGGAGTTCACATTTTCGAATAAGCGCTGGTTGAGTTTTGAGGAAATTGAAGGTGGAGAAAGCATAAAAGATCCGAATGCTCTTGGCTTTCATGTGCCAGGTTTGTTTGATAAAGTAATA
>DASQBW010000059.1:0-3634 GCA_035635015.1 Draconibacterium sp.
GTATTAAAAAATGCCGGTTCAGAATAAAACTAAACAAAAAAAGGTCCTGCCGAAGCGGGACCTTTTTAGCTAACAATTCGAAGGATTAGTACCTTCTTAAAAACAAAAAACAAAACCATGTTGCAGGCCGAAGCCTTTTACTTTCAATCACTCAATCGTTAACTTAAAACATGTCTATAAGAATATATCTAAGTATATAGATACAAATGGCATGCCATAACTCTTTGGGGACTAAAGTTTAACCTCTGTTAACAAGCGTGTGAAAAGTCTTAAAAAGTATTTTTATCAATCTCTTGAAGTTCTTCAGGATTGATTTCTCCTAACCAATCATTGAGTTTTTCGCGTGCTTTTGATTTAATTTCAGGAGTAATACTACCCGCAACTGCTGATAGGGTAAAGAGCAGTACGCCAAGGTCGTCGCTGAACCCAATTACAGGGGTTAGATCAACAATGGCATCGGTAGGTAAAATGAAGTAACCGAGTGCTGCAGCAATGCTTAATTTTGTTTTCATGCCAACACTTTTGTCTTCGAATGTATAGTACAGTAGCAGAACCACATAAACAACTTTAGCTCCGGCAGCTTTTCCAAACTTTTTGAGCTTGTCCCACAGCGATTGTTCTGAGAAAAATTTTGAATACTTGTCGTGCATAGTCATCTTTATTTTAAACTGGCAGTTGAAAAGTCGAGCTGAAAAGAATTGTATTGTGCAGTAATTTTTTCAAGAACAGCCTGAACTTCTTCATTCGTTTCAGCGCGGAGCAGCTGTATTTTAAGTTCCCTGAAATTTGTTAATCCCGGAAAATATTTGGCAAAATGCCTGCGCATCATTAAGATACCTGAGCGTTCACTGTCGCGCCATTCGAGGTTTAACCGAAGTTGTTCTTTAAGGATTTCTACCACTTCGCTTACTGTTGGTTGTGGCAGTTCCTCTCCGGTTTGCAGGAAATGTTTTACCTCGCGAAACAACCACGGTCGGCCAATAGCGCCACGCCCAATCATTAAAGCATCAACGTTGGTTTCGTCTAAGAACTTTTTAGCTTTTTTGCCACTGTTAATATCCCCGTTTCCAATAATTGGAATCGTAATGCGCTGATTGTTTTTTACCTGTCCTATTAATGTCCAGTCGGCTTCGCCGGTATACAATTGCTCGCGTGTACGACAGTGAATGGCCAGTGCCTGAATTCCGGCATCCTGCAAACGTTCGGCCACCTCCACAATAGACAGGTTTCCGGCCGACCAGCCCAACCTCGTTTTCGCGGTAACCGGTATTTTAACAGCCTTTACAATTTCGGCTGTCATCTTTTGCATTTTGGGCAAGTCTTTTAAAAGTGCCGATCCGGCTCCGTGTCGCACAATCTTTTTCATTGGGCAACCGTAATTTATGTCGATAAAATCCGGCTCGAACTCCTCGGCAACCTGCGCTGCCCTTACCATTGAATCGATGTTATGACCATAAATCTGAATGGCTACCGGTCGGTCAAAATCAAACAGGTGCATCTTTTGTTTCGTTTTTTCCACATCACGCACCAATGCCTCCGACGATACAAATTCGGTGTACATCACATCGGCCCCAAAATTTTTGCACATCATTCTAAAAGATTTGTAAGTAACATCTTCCATTGGCGCTAAAAACAAGGGAGTGCCATCCAATTCTATGTTTCCAATCTTCATCATTAAATAGAAAATTGTTGCAAAAATAGCCAAAATTATTTGGGATGATAATGGAGTTACACTAGTCGTTTAACCTTTGCCTTGTCCGTAAGTTTCATTGTTTTGAAATCGATGCCTGTAATCAGATTAACACCGGGGTTTTTTCCTGGCTCAAAAGATCCAAAGAATTCCTCAATTGATAGGGCCCTGGCGCCATTAATACTCGACCACCGAACCAATTCTTCCAATGTTAATTCATTGAATCTTTGCTGAATAGTAAGCATCTCTTTTAAAATGGAAAGCTCATTATTGGAAGCCAGACTATCCGTTCCCAGGCAAATATTCAATTTCTCAGAATGTAGAAGATCAAACGGCGGAAGACAATCCTGAACGAAGAGATTGGAGTTGGGACACAGAACAAAATAGATATTGTTTAGATCGCGGGACCGTCGTAAAACTTCAATGTCTGATTGTTCAATGAAGGTATTGTGCACCAGCAATAGCTTATTTTCTTTTTGCAGGAATCTTAGCACTGACTGAATCGAACTCTTACCTGTGGATTTCCAATGTGAGGTTTCAAGCTTAAGGTTATCCTTGAAATGCTTTAACAGGTTTCCGGTTCCTGCCTTGAAAAATTCATCTTCAGCCTGACTTTCCTGATTGTGCATGGATATAATTCCGCTATTTTGCAGTGCATGTTGCTCAACAAGCGCAAACAATTTGTGCGAAACTGAATAAGGGGAGTGGGGGACAATGGATGCTGGCAAGCCTGCTTTATTAAACGACTCAAGTAAAGCTTTGCCCTGGTTAAAAGCTCTTTCTGCACGGGATGGATGAAAACCAAACACCTCGATAAAGGTATGATAGTGACATTTCCCTTTTGCTTTGAATTGTAGCGAAATCTCAGAATTTGAAACATCTCCAACAGCAGCTATTCCTGCGGCCCACATCTTACGGTCAGCAATTTGCATTGCTTTTTTCTGGTTTGTTGAATTATTTTTTTGTTGATTGATTTTTTTGAGAAAATCACCAAAACCTGTTTTAGGTGTTATTTTATTTTGCAGGTGAGAAAGCTCCAGGTGGCAATGTGCATTTACAAATCCCGGAACTAAAATCCCACTGTAAAATTCCGTGCCGGCTTCTTCAGTAAATGATCCATCACGTTTTATGATGTCGGTAACTGTCCCATCGTTTTTGCAAATTAAAATTCCATTCTTTACAGGTGGACCGGAGTTAGTGAAGATATATGTGGCGGCGATTTTTCTCACCCGGGTGTTTATTTTGGTTGCTCAAGTATCAGCTCTTCCTTGCGGCCCGAATGTTCTTGTTCCAATTCGCTTAACTTGCTCATTACTGTTCGGTACATTTTTTCGAAATCTTTTGGAAAACTGGCATAATATACCAGCGATTGTTCGAAAACAGAATCCGGAATCTCATATTTATCCAAAACAGAATAATAAAAATCGGCAGAACTCAATTCTATCATTGAGGAGTCACTTCTGAAATGGTTGAAATAAGATTCAGCTAAATGCACATCCACCAAAACTTCAATCATCTGGTTCTTTTTGAGCAGCTGTTCGGGTTTAGGCATGACGTCCTCTTCGCAGGCACTTAAGGCGAATATGAGCGCAAATAATATGAGTAAAGTCTTTTTCATTTTGTGGCTGCCAAATTATAAATTGTTGAATCGTTTTTCAAAAAAAGGTCGTTAAAAAAGCTTATTTGTGCTGTTTTATAATAGTTTCTCGCTGATTTCACCAATTCTATTTCACCATCCATTCCTTTCTGCGTTTTTCCGCGTAATCTGCAAGAAATTAATTTATGCAAAGATAGTTTTAAACACTTCCTCCACACGACTGACTTTTACTATGTTGATTTTAAATTTCGAAGCATCAAAACCTTTGTTCAGCGACGGCACGTAAATGCGCGAAAATCCCAGTTTGGCAGCTTCAGCGATGCGTTGTTCGATGCGGCTAACGGCAC
>DASQBW010000060.1:0-1689 GCA_035635015.1 Draconibacterium sp.
GAATACAATTGTTCAGTATTGTAACTGAAATTAGCAGGATCAGCAGGAAAAATTTCCACTACCTGTGATGATGCAATATCTACTGTATAAAGATATTTACTGGTTTGATAATGCTCAAGTTCAGCTTTGGAGTTATATGGAAAATGCCAGCGCCTCACATAAGTTGGAGTTTCTCGGCTGATAGCCTCGATTAATTTTACGATTGGCTCTCTTTCATTCGCTGGACGGGCAATTACAGCTTCTATTTTTCTTTGAGTTTCCTGCCATAGCAAATCCATTTTCTCTGCGGAATTGCCAATCAACATTTTCGTTTGCCCGTATTCAGGATTAATGGCAGTTTCGCCATATTGTAACTCATAATCAAGGGCCTTCTGATATTCTGCCAGCAACCTATCTTTTTCTTTTTGAGCCTCTGGAGAAATCGGAGGAACTGGTCCTTGTGCATATGCAGGGATTACAATTAAAACCAGTGCAATTAAGAGTATAGCAAGTCCGATGTTTTTAATTAGTCGTTTCATTGTTTCCTCTCGTTCATTTATCGATTGATATGGTTTTTGGATTTGACTTGAAAACCTACGTTTACTAATTTGCCAATCACCACCTCCTTTACTTGTAGGAAGCAAGCATGAGAATATTTTCACAATCAGTATGACTCTTTTGAATTGATATTTCAATTACGGAAATCCGTAATCTTTTCAACCCACCAATGAATGGCTTCGGGTCCTAAGCTATCCCAATTTTTCGCAAAATATTTTTCAGATGTTTTTTGAGTGTATTGAGCGTTATTTTCAAAGGTTGGTCATGGCTACATAATTTCTAAAACTGCTACTAACAAATTCGAACATCTGGTAGTCGGCATTGCAATACTCAATTGTTACGAGCATCTTGAAGCGATCATCAAAATAACCAACAGCCAATAAATCCTACTTGGTTGACCAAGCACCGCTATAAACTCCATTCAAGGCAGTATCAAAGCATATTTATTGTGGCAAATCAAAGTCAACACAAGCAACGCCTTTTGAATGGATAACTTGTACATGCCATTCCTTAAATAATCCACCTGAGATCTTGTTAAGTTCCTCTTCGATGAACTCAATGCTTCCATTACTATCCGCGCCTTCAAGGGGACTGCTTTCAATCTTAAAAGTTTGGTTCGCTGCTTCAGAATAGAATATATATGTCACCTCTTCATCAGGTACGAGACCGGTTACTTCAACTTTAACTGAACCGGAAGACAAAATCACGACGCCTATTTTTATACCTGGTACTTGGATACACCTAGGCAGCGGTTCTATTGTTTTAGGTGGCAATATAGTATCTTTTACTTGTGGAGTCGAATCACTAGGAACGGTTGCATCCTGACTCAAAGTTAGAGGCTGACAGCCAATAAGACTCGCAACCATGACATTGCAAAGGGTTACTTTAATGAACTTTGAAATATGAACTTTAATTAAAACGGCTGAGGTAGTACACATACACACATCCTATTTTGAATTAGTGAGATTAATGATTCTTTTGGTTCAATTGACATGTGTAACAAAAAACTATCAAAGATGCATTCTTGTGTATATACAAAAGTACTCGCAAAATGCCGAGCCAAAGAAACAGATGTCAGTTTCATCGAGCTTTCTACAATAAAAATTGCTTATCGTATTTGCTCTCGAAAATTAGGTACAATCAATTAGAAAT
>DASQBW010000061.1:0-1935 GCA_035635015.1 Draconibacterium sp.
TCCGGGAATTAGCTACAACGAAAAATGGTATTTTAAAAAATACAATTATAATTATGTAGCCGGGAGTGATTTTTCCAATAATCCGTCTTCAATTCCGAGTACCGTAAAAATTGATACCATTACAGGACTAAACCGTGTGTACGACTATTCTTACAGCATCAGTGCCTCAACCAATATATACGGGATGTACGTCCCTAGTAATCCGAATTCTAAAATTAAAGGTATACGCCATAAAATGACACCTTCGGTTTCATTTAGTTACAAACCCGATTTTGGCGCCGATAAATTTGGATACTGGCAGGAAGTGCAGGTGGATTCGTTAGGTAATACACGTTATTTTGATACTAACCTTGGTGGAGTTTACGGAGGCTCGCCTGGAAGAGGGGAGTCAGGAGCTATTTCATTTTCGTTGAATAATAGCCTCGAGATGAAAAAACTAGACACACAGGATTCTACAAAAACAGATGATGAGCAAAACTTTAAGAAGGTAAAATTGATCGATAACTTAAGTATTTCCTCCTCTTATAATCTTATTGCCGACTCACTAAACTTAGCACCTTTTGCCATTCGTGCCCGTACTACGGTTGCAGGAGTGAGTATTAATATGGGAACCACACTTGATCCGTATATGGTTGACGAGAATTACCAACGTATTCATAAGTACGCCTGGAATGAGCGAAATGGATTAGGAAAATTAGGTCGCGTAACCCGTGCTAATCTTTCGTTTGGGATGACCTTTAATTCAAAAGATAAAAAGAATAATGAAGAACAGCAGGGAGGAGGGGGTAGTACAACTGCTACAGCTGAGGATCCTTTGTTAGCTATTTACGACGATTATGTTGATTTTAGTATGCCTTGGGACTTTAGTTTTGATTACAGTTTGAATTACTCCGGTGCAAGCAGGCAAAGTCCTAACGGACGTGTGACACAAACACTTGGTTTGCGCGGGAATATTAGTATTACAGATAAATGGCAGTTGGGTGCTTTAACCAATTTCGATATTCAGGAAGGCCAGTTTGCTTTAACTTCGTTTCGTTTAAACCGCGATTTACACTGCTGGAATATGTCGTTTAATTTTGTGCCTTTTGGTTACCGAAAAAGTTACAGTTTTACCATTAGCGCTTCTTCATCAATGTTGCAAGACCTACAGATTAAAAAACAACAAAGCCACTACGACAATTTTAATTTTTAGCAGTTTCCTTAATTCCGCTACGCTTTTGGAATTGTAACTTTATTTCTGCTCAGTTTTTTCGTTTATCATATACGTTTTAATACCATTTCTCACATCTTGAAAATTGGCGTATAACTTGTATCTTCACCAAAAAATAGACACGATGAAACGCGTAATAAGTACTGACAAAGCGCCTGCAGCCATTGGCCCATATAGCCAGGCAATTGAAGTTAACGGAACTTTATATGTATCGGGACAAGTACCATTAAATCCGGTAACGATGAAAATTGTTGAAGGCGGTATTAAAGAACAAACAGAACAGGTAATGAAGAATATTGGTGAGATTCTGACTGAAGCCGGTTATACTTTTTCCGATGTGGTAAAATCTACCTGCCTTTTAAGCGATATGGCGAATTTTACAGCCATGAACGAAGTGTATGGTAATTACTACCGCGGGAATCCTCCTGCAAGGGCTGCATTTGCTGTTAAAGAGTTACCGCTGGGTGTTATGGTCGAAATTGAAACGATTGCCGTAAAATAGGTTTAAAGAATGAGTAAAGCGATTCGCCTCGAAATACTGGAGGAGAAAGATCTGAGTCTGATAAAAGACATTTACAATTATTACATAGCCAATTCTACGGCAACTTTTCATACCGGCTCGGTAACTGAAGATGAACTAAAAGGAATTTTGCCCATTGGCGACAGCCGCTTCCGGTCGTTTCTGATTTACTTTGAAAACGTGGTTGCCGGGTATTGTTACCTGG
>DASQBW010000062.1:0-2264 GCA_035635015.1 Draconibacterium sp.
GTTCAACCAAGCGCTCAAAATCTTCGTAGCTCATTTTAATCATCTCGGTGTGGTTGCCTGCGTTAAATGCAATTTCTTCATCTTCGGCAAGGGTTTCGGCCACAAAAACCTCCATATCGTAAAGATTACCAAACGGAGGCATTGCTCCTATTTCGCAATCAGGGAAAAATCGTTGAAATTCAGCCTCATTTGCCAGGCTAACATGTAAAGTTCCAAAGATTTCTTTCAACAAATCAAAATCAACCTGATACGAAGCAGGTAATACGGTCATGGCCATCTTGCCATCTACCTTTACAATTACGGTTTTTGCAAACTCTTTTCCCGAGACATGACTTTTTGCCGCAATCTCCTGAGCTGTAAAAGCACTTGAATGTTTAATTACAATGTACTTCACTTTATTCTCATCAAGAAATGCTTTTAGTTTTTTTACTGGCATAACAATTAAAATTTATCTGTTCTTATCAGAAATGTTATTCTTTATTCGTGCTGATCGGCAGGTCTGCTTGATAATTTATTTTTACACGAATTTGACCATGCAGGTTTCGTTTTTTCAGAAGTTTAAAAGCATACAAATGCTTAAAAATTGCGTTTACAAAATATTTATCGATTGATTCACAGTTAGCAGTCGAACAAAACGGTCATTTATTCGATAATTTTTTATATTAAACAGATTGACTATAAAAAAACAACTTTGTAAGACACCGATAAGTTTTATATCAGCGTTGATAATTACATACAATTCAACAATAGTCTGGAAATTTTGTAAGAGATTGCTCTACATTCTAAGATCTCTTTTTCTCTATTTTACACAAGACTTGTTAACCCAATTATGTAAAAAGTAAATTTAATTCGAGAAATATTAATGGAGTTATTAGTATTTTATTATCCTAAAATACTAACTTGAAACTACTAATCAAACAATTACAATATGAAAGATTATAGATTCTGCCAATCATTGGAAAGCCGATGGCGGAGAAATGGATATGCCAACTTCCCTGGCGATTCAAAAAGCATTAAAATCAAGAGACATGCGCGGCGTTGAAATGGCCCGTTTAGTAATGAAGATTCGATAAATAACATAGCATCATGAGTAATTTAGAAAAACTGGAAGAAAGTTACCGGCTATTTGCCAAAGGAGATATAGAAGCAGTTTTGGCTATGTGGGACGAGAAAATTGTTTGGCATGAGTGTACCGGTTTTCCATATATTGAAGGTGACGGAATTTTTGTAGGAGCAAAGGAAATTGTTGATGGAGTACTTTCAAAAATACCTGTGCACTACGATGAATTTAATATTGAAATTCACGATTTTATTGTTGGGAAAGATAAAATTGTAATGGTTGGTTATTATACCGGTGTATGGAAGGCAACACGGAAACGTTTTAAAGCGAACGCCACACATACCTGGACATTTAAGGATGAAAAACCGTGTGCTTTTTTCCAGGCAGTTGATACGGCAGTGATAATGAATCCATAAAATGGGGGCAAAAATTAGAATTCAAATCGAAGGTTAATCAATGTAGATTTTATTCAATTTATTTATACCACTAACAGACTACTATTGATTTAGCACTTCATTAAATTTCCTATATTCCACTTAAAGTCAAGTTTATTAAGCTTGACTTTTCTCTTTTAAAGGATTCTATTTAGGCTAACTGATTAAACAACCATGCAACAATGCTGTTAATCGTTGTGAACAGATTAAAAAATTAATTCATAAACAAATGAAAATAGTAGTTATTGGAGGAAAAGGAACAATTGGCTCTGCCGTTTCCAACCACTTTCAGAAAAAACACGAAGTTATAACGGCCAGCAGGATAAATGGCGATGTGCAGGTGAATATGGAAAGTTCGGAATCGATAAAAAAAATGTTTGAGAAGATCGGGAAAGTTGATGCCATTGTAAACTGTGCAGGAGCTACAAAATGGGGACCTTTTGCCGAACTTTCGGAAGAAGATTTTTATATTGGGTTGAGAGGGAAACTGATGGGACAGGTAAACATTGTGCGAATTGGCAGAGATTTTTTAAATGATGGTGGTTCCATTACTCTAACTACAGGTGTATTGGCCGACGATCCGGTTTGGGGAGCTACCAACTCGGCCATGGCAAATAATGCCATCCACGGCTTTGTGTATGCCGTATCGCAGGAACACAGAAATGAATTCCGTTTAAATGCAGTTTCTCCCGAACTGGTCGAAGAATCGGTCGAAAGAATTGGCCATGCTTTTCCAGGGCACACACCTGTAACAATGCAGAAAGTGGTAA
>DASQBW010000063.1:0-2170 GCA_035635015.1 Draconibacterium sp.
GGTTTTGCTCCTCCATTTTGTTGTGGATGTTGATCATCGCAATTTTGATGATGTCGGCGGCAGACCCCTGAATTGGTGCATTTACCGCATTTCGTTCGGCCATGCCGCGTACTACGGCGTTTGCCGAATTAATATCTTTCAAATAACGACGTCGACCCTTTATAGTTTCCACAAAACCCTGCTCGCGCGCCAGGTGAATTTGCTGGTCCATAAACGCTTTTATCTTCGGAAAATTCTCGAAATAGCCGTCAATCAAATCTTTCGCTTCGGTTCTTGGAATATTTAAACGCTGCGACAAACCAAATGCCGAAATACCGTAGATAATACCGAAGTTGGCGGTTTTTGCTTTACGGCGCATATCTGAATCAACTTCACTTTCCGGAATCTGGTAGATCTTTGCTGCAGTTATAGAATGAATATCTTTCCCTTCGTTAAAAGCCCGTTGCATTTCTTCATCGCCACTAAGTGCAGCCATAATCCGCAACTCAATTTGCGAGTAGTCAGCAGAAAAGAATGTATGCTCATCATCCGATGGAATAAACGCTTTGCGAATTTCGCGGCCCGCAGCATCACGGATCGGAATATTCTGCAGGTTCGGATTAACCGAACTTAAACGTCCGGTGGCGGCAATGGCCTGGTTGTATGAAGTGTGGATATTTCCGGTTTTCGGATTAACCAATTGAGGCAAAGCTTCAACGTAAGTCGACAACAGTTTCTTTAATCCGCGGAAATCCAATACCTTCTGTACAATTGGGTGTTTGTCTACCAAACGAATCAAAACTTCCTCGGATGTGGAGTATTGTTTTGTTTTGGTCTTTTTGGCGTTGGTGTCAATCTTTAGTTTTTCAAACAGAATTGGTCCAAGTTGTTTGGGTGAGGAAACGTTAAATTCTTCGCCGGCAAGATATAGAATCTCCTTTTCCAATTCAATGATCTGCTCGCGTAAAGCTACAGCATATTTATTCAGCTCCTCTGAGTTTAATTTTACTCCTGTACTTTCCATTTTCGCAAGCACTGGTACCAGTGGCATCTCAAGTGTTTCGAAAAGTTCGCGCACTCCTGCATTGTCCAAATTCGGATCCAAAGCATTTTTTAACTGCAAAGTAAGGTCGGCATCCTCGCAGGCATAATCGCGTAATTTATCTGTTGTTACCGATCGCATGGTCAGCTGGTTTTTTCCCTTTTTGCCAATCAGGGTTTCGGTCGGTACTTTTTCGTAGTTCAGGTACTGCAAACACAACTGGTCGAGGTTGTGTTTCATGTCGGGCTGAATGAGGTAATGTGCCAGCATGGTATCGTAAAGTGGCCCTTTTACCTCCAGGTTGTAATTCTTCAGAATAAGAATGTCGTATTTAATATTTTGCCCGATTTTGGTAATGTTCGTATCCGCAAAAATTTCGCGGAACTCATCCATTACTTTTTGTGCTTCCTCCCGGTTATTAGGGATGGTAACACAAAAGGCTTCGTGCTCCCTAAACGCAAACGACATACAAACAATCTCCGCAGTTTGGGTATTCAATCCGGTGGTTTCGGTATCAAAACAAAATTCTTTTTGCACCGAAAGTTCCGCTTTCAGACTGGCGCGTTGCAGTTCATTTTCAACCAGGTAATACTGGTGTGGAACTGAGTCGATATTTTCTTTAGTGGAAGGAGTTTCAGCAACAGCTTCTTCAGGTGCTCCAAAAAGTGTTCCCTGCATGGCCGGTTGGGCCGGAGCACTGCTCAGATTTAAGCGCGAAATCAGCGTTTTAAATTCCAGCTCGTTAAACAGTTTTACCAGCTCCTCTTTGTTAAGTTCGTCCTTCTGGAGTTTATTCAGGTCAAATTCTACCGGAGCATCGGTAACAATGGTAGCCAGCACTTTTGAAAGGCGCACCTGCTCTTCGTTTTCAACGATCCGTTCTTTCTGTTTGCCTTTTAGTTTATCGGTGTTTTTGTACAGCTCTTCAATACTTCCATAATCGGCAATCAATTTTTGTGCTGTTTTGGGTCCAATGCCGGGGCATCCGGGGATATTATCAGCCGAGTCGCCCATCAAACCAAGAATGTCAATTACCTGTTCGGCTGTTTCAATGCCAAAATTTTCCTTTACTTCGGGCAGTCCCCAAATCTCAACATCGCCACCGCCTTTTCCTGGTTTATACATAAAAACCTGATCGGAAACCAGTTG
>DASQBW010000064.1:0-7178 GCA_035635015.1 Draconibacterium sp.
TTTTGCCAGTGCACTTGGACCTATTCTTTTCAGCCTTTCTTTTTCGAAATTAGGCAGTTATTCGTATGCAATCTATCTGCTTCTGGCAATTGTTGTTCTAATTGCGTCGATTAGCTTTAAGGCCCATAATCCACAGGATAAATTTGTGGAATAGTTGGCAGATTAGCCGATGCGAAATTTAAGGGCTGTGATATTTTTATAGGTTTAGAAGAGTTTAATAACGCCTAAAATTGCTACAAAAGTTGATAAGCTCCAATAATCACGTAAGGTTCTTCTCCCGGTTTTAATTCAGGAACTTTTAATGTGCCAAGGAAAATAGCATGGTTCAAATAATCATAGGGGCTTTCAACCGGCGCTTCAATATCCATTACAGATCTGATGTAAGGTGTTCCATTTTCAGGATTATGTTGCAATGCCTGGTTTGTAATTTGTATAATATAACCATCGCTGGTTTTTAGCAGGTAACGGGCATACAATTCGGTGTCGCCATCGGGGCGAACCAACTGCCAGTCCTCGCCGCCATTAAGCACTTCGCCCTTTATTTCCGGGCCTTCAAAAGAACCACCAGTAATCGGTATAATCCGTCGTGTTCCTCGTTTGCTTTCTCCAACAACAATCATATCTTCAATAGTAACTTTGGCGTCCCATACATGCTTTGTTTTAAAATATTTGTATGCGTCAGTATCTCGTGGCACATCGGATTGTGCCTGAGTATTGAAGTTCACAAAGCTGATTACAATTAGTGTAAAACAACTGGAAAGTATTCTTTTTAGGTTCCTCATTTTAACAGCAATTTAGTAAATGCCCAAAAATAGCAATCCTGTTCTAAGTTCATAAAAAATGTTCTTCAAAATTCTTATTTTGTCTTAGCTTAAAATTCTTTAATTGCAGTTTAAATGTTAAAGACATAAATATTTAATTCACCCATGAGATAATGAACAGAAAAGAATTTATAAAAAGGACGTGTTTCACCGGAGCATGTGCATGTGGTTTCAGTGCGATAACAATGGCGGCTGCTGGTATTCAGGCGGAAACATCTGAAGAATCAGGTGAAAATTCGGAACAGCTTCTAATCCAAACCTGGATTGCAGATTTACTTTCAAATATAGACGACAATCTGGAAGATAATCAAATGAGAAGTATATTAAAGGCTTGTTCGTCAGTTCATTTCGAAAACCTTCAAATGGATAATGTTCTGGCTCCCTATAAAAACAATTTGGAAGGATTTATCAAATTTTTGACAGAAAACTGGGGATGGAAAGTTAATTACGATAGATCAACGAAAACGTTAATTGCCGATGAGAATAAAAATTACTGTGTATGCCCAATGATTAATAAAGAATCTGATCGGAATCAATCTGCACTGTGTTACTGTTCAGAGGGATTTGCTGAAAAAATGTTTTCTGTTGTTTGCGGATATTCGGTTTCTGCAACCGTTATTTCATCTATTCAGCGTGGAGATGAACGCTGTATCTATAAAGTAAATTTATAAAATTAGTAGTCTCGTATTCCTCTTTCAATGTACTCCAGCTGCCAGACTCTGAACAATAAAGGATCATCAGGAATTTGCCCCGAATCCTTTTCCAGTAGCGTGTCAATTTTAATTTTTGTTGAAGTTTCAATTTTTACCGGATTAAGAACAGATTGCCGTGTTTTGAAATATGTTTTGTGTTTAAGTTGTATTTCTTCCGTTAACAGTAATTCAGGTTTATTATCGAAAATCTGGATGGTGTCGTAGCCAATAGTGTCTCCGGTATACTTCCGAATGTATCCATTTTCAGTTATTTTATCAACGTTATTTGCCATAGCCGACGCAATTTTGTTTCGAAATCCGGCTTTCTGAAATCGGTTTTTGAAATGAAAGGAACAGAAGTTTATTCCGATATCAATAGAATGTTCTTTAGCGTAAGCAATTAACTCCAACGCAGCAAGTTCCGACTCCAAAACTATTGGCTGCTCGGCATTAATGTAGGTGTAATTGTGTTTTGACAATTGTTTTACATTGTGCTGCGTAAGCCGCAGTTGGTGCAGGTTTAAATTGCTTACACCTGCTTTTACCATTTCCGGCAAAAGTATTTTCAGCTTTTCCAATTCTTCAGGAACAGCAGGTATTTCAATACTTATAACCGGAATTGTTCCTTTAATAGCATTTATCTTATCCAGACGAAATGCGGTAGCGCCAATATCAAAACGCACCTCATTTAATCCGGCGGCAGCCAGCTTCCTGAATTTTTTCATGTCTGAAAGAATCCCATTGGTATACATCCAGATATATGTTTCCGGATTGCATTTTTTTCGGACCTGTTTCAGGTATTCCAACGTTCGTTCAAACTGAAGTAAGGGTTCGCCGCCACTAAAACTTACCCCCTTAAACCCAAAGTGATTAACATATTCCGCATAAGCAGCAGATGTTTCAAAGCTCAGGTTTTGGGTAGTGGGCAAATGATCTTCATGTTGCGAAGCCGGGCAATAAAAACACGATGCATTACATTTTCCGGTGATAAATAAACAGCTCCATTGTCCTAATCCACACAATTTACATCCATTGGAAATTTGTTTGTAAATAGGTTTTGTGCCTTTAAATAGTATATTATATATCCTTTTTAAAAGATCATCCTTCTTTTCCTGTGCATCGAAGGCTTTATACGTATTTAACCATTGCAGACCGGGCCATTCCGAGAAGGATGTCTTATTGATGTTAACCAGCGTATTTAGCCAGTTGTAGTATGAATTCACTTCAAATATTGGTAATGATAATTTGAAAATCAGTAATTGAACGCGGTGGGGTAGAAGGATATAATGGGAATTACAGCTCTGAGAATATGTACAGGAACATTAACATCTTTTTTCGGTCGATGTCAATTAATCGTGATGTTTCGCTATTCCTTTTCGCTGTCATTTCTGTTTTGATAATGGGACAAAAGTAAATAAATTTTCAAGAGTATTTGGTAGCTCTCCTTCAATTATTTGTTTTTGTGCCAGTGTGTTTGTGCTATGATTTAATAAGAATTTTCAATATAGCTCTGATGCCATAATAGGGGTGAAAAATGATGCTCAATGATGTTTAATGTCTATTCTTCGAACCTTTATCTTAGGCTTGTAGTCTAGCAATATCCCTTTTGTTTTAATGGCAAATTCAATCAGGTCAAGAGCTTGCTCGTCAGAAAATGAACCTCGGTTGATTGTTAAGTCGAAAAATTCTTCACGTAAACTATTCACTTTTAATGTTTTCCTGAATGCTAAACGTTCATTTTCCACTCTTTCAATAAAAGCTATGGCTTCATTCCTGTTCAACTTGTTATTGGTCATTATGTTATTTATCCGATAGCCAAGTGGTGCTGTTAACCGAATATGCAGCGCATTTCGTATGTCGCTGGCAATGATATGACTCGCACGTCCCACAATAATACAAAATCCATCTATGGCAAGTGAGCGAACCACTTCCTTAACGGTTTTGACGATTCGCTCTTCGCTTTTATATCGCTTATCTTTAAATGCATTCAAAATCTCATCAAAAATATAACGGTCTGTTTTTTTGAATGTCTGACGGACTTTTTCCGGATCGAGATCCAGTTCTTTCGCGCTGGCATGAAATATTTCTTTACTCAACACTTCCCATGAACCTTTTTTTAGTTGCTTGTTTAAACGGTCTTCAAGTAAAGCAGCCAATACATTGCCGTTACAGCCAACTTCCCGCGAAATGGTAATAACAGGCCCGGCCATAGCCATATTTTTTGATTTAAGAGATTCTTTCTCTTTCATCCGTCTGTTCAGATAGTGCATTAACGAATTGCTCATTCTTACATTTTTCTTAAGGTTACGACAATTTTCCTTTGCAGGTTATGCTAATATACCATATTTTAAGGTCTTATACATGAGTTATTATTGGCTTTATGTAAGATTTTTGCCGCTCTATTAAGGTGCCTCTTCAAACACTGACAACGGTCAGGTGGATTACCAAACTCAAAAACTATTTTTAATGCCATTAAATTCTGAATAATCACAGGAATCGTATCTTCGTGTTTAGTAAATAAAAACTGCAGAATATGTTTAGTTCAAATACATACACCGAGCGTAGAAACAAGTTAAAAAGTAAAAGATTGAAAGGAATTGGATTGCTTCTGGGAAATGGTGAATCACCCATGAATTATACCGACAACACTTATCACTTTCGTCAGGATAGTTCTTTTCTCTATTTTTTTGGTCTTAACTTTCCTGGTCTTGCCGGCGTTATTGATTTTGATAATGGCAATGAATATATTTTTGGCGATGATGTAGATATTGAAGATATCATTTGGATGGGACCACAGGTTCCGTTAAAGGATAATGCTGCCAGGGTTGGAATTTCTCAAACAGCGCCATTTGCCAAACTTTTCGATGTTGTAAAAAAAGTAATGGATTCGGGCAGAACCGTTCATTTTCTTCCGCCATACCGGGGCGAAAACAAGATACTTTTGGAAAAACTTACTGGTCTGTCGTCGCTATCCATTCAAAATCATGTATCACTTCAGTTTATAAAAGCTGTCATCTCTATTCGAGAAATTAAAGAAGCCGGAGAAATAGAGGAGATAAAAAAGGCTTGTGCGGTAGGTTTGGAAATGCACGTTACAGCAATGAAAATGGCACAGCCTGGTACATGGGAACAAAAAATAGCAGGCACCATTGAAGGAGTATCGTTGGCAGGAGGAGGAATGACTTCTTTTCCGATCATTCTTTCTCAAAACGGTGAAACATTGCACAACCATAGCCATGCACAACTACTTAAAAAAGGAAAGTTAATGTTGTGCGATGCAGGAGGAGCGTCCTTACTGGGATATGCATCAGATTTCACCCGGACTACACCGGTAGGGGGTAAATTTTCAACCAAACAGCGCGAGATATATAATATCGTACTGGCTGCCAACAACAAAGCCACGGAACTTTCCAAACCCGGAGTTACATATTTGTCGGTTCATTTAGCTGCTGCCGAGGTAATTGCTTCAGGTTTAAAAGAATTGGGATTAATGAAAGGAGATATTAAAGAAGCTGTTGTTGCAGGAGCTCACGCTATGTTTTTCCCGCATGGGTTGGGACATATGATGGGATTGGACGTGCACGATATGGAAGATCTTGGTCAAATTCATGTAGGATATGATGATGAAATACAACCTGTTGACCAATTTGGAACTGCTTACTTGCGTTTAGGAAAACGATTGAAATCCGGTTTTGTGATTACAAACGAACCAGGATGCTACTTTATTCCCGCTTTAATTGATAAATGGCAAGCCGAAGGAATTAACAAAGACTTTATAAATTTCGAAAAAGCAAACGAATACCGCGACTTTGGGGGCATACGACTCGAGGATGACATTCATGTTACTGAATCAGGATGTGAAATAATTGGGGAGCGTGTTCCAATAGAACCTGATGAAGTTGAAAAAATCGTTCAGAACGAATAAATAAGAAGAAGGCATTCAACGGACATTATATACTTTTTTTAATATGTTATGGTAGAAGTAGTCCAACTCCAAACGTAATTCATCGCAAACGGCACGGCATCTGTCTTTTATTTCCTGCTGTGATTTCGCTCCTTTGTAGGGACTTTTAAATCCAAGGTGTAATTTTCGTTTGTAATTAATTTCCGGCAATTTAAGTTCCTCCGTTGTTCCTTCACCTACAGTTATTAGGTAATCAAACTGCATTTTCATAAATTCGGAATAATTACGTGGCACACCCGGCTCAAGATTAATACCTGTTTCGGCTATTACCTCAATGGCTATTGGACTCACATGATCTGCCGGATCCAATCCGGCCGAATAAATTTCAAGGTCGCTGTTATAACTTTTTAGAATGGCTTCGGCCATTTGACTTCTACATGAATTCCGTTTGCTTAAAAAAAGAATATTTATCCCATTTAACAAGATTTTAGTCGGTACATTATATTTTTTTTGAAAAAGAAATTTACAGCAATTCACTTAAAATAAAAATGCTTTAGAAATTGATAATCAACTTTATTTGAATGTTTAGAAACATAGAAACCAAAATTTTTTAGACCTCCGGAATAATCATAAAAGACAAGTACTTGCGGTTCAATTTTGATGTGACGAATTATTATTTACCATTAAAACTTATAATGAAATTGCATATTTATGATTACGAACGGTCTAAAAAAGCTTGTAATGAAGTTCTTAGCACGGTTTAAATGCAAAATCGGTCATGCTAACCATTTGATAACCAATTGCTCAAAAAAACTGAAATTATTATTTTGTCCGAATAATTGAGTATTAATATGCTTTTCCCTATTTTCGTAGGGGAATGATGACATCAAAATCGTTGAAATACGATGTAAAAAAAATGTAAATGGAACCTAAAAAAGATCTAAAAAACTCAGAAGAGTTAAAGCGTACGGAAAAAACTGAACCTGAAAATTCTGAACTGAAATCAGCTTTAGAAAAAGCGATCAATGAAGAACCTGCTAACACCGTAACCGATGGGGAAGAAGCAAAATTGATTAATGCTGAATCTTCGGACAAAACTGTTGAGCCTGTAGAGGAGGTCACTTCTAAAGAAGAACCTTTAGAAGCGAAAAATGAGGTAACAGAAAATATCAACGCAACGGATAAAGATTTGATTGTTGATTCAGAGGAAGAAACAGAATCGACAAAAGCGGAGGCCCAGGAAAAGCCTGTTGAGTTAACTGAGGAAGAATCTTCGAAAGCAGAACAAGCTGATGAAAAGTCTGAAGTATCACAAATTGAGGCGCAATCCGATAAATCTGATACAGATGGGGCAGAGGAGAAAGTCGAAAAGAACAACAAGATACAAATAGAGGATAAAAAAGAAATAGATCCAGTTGATTTCTCCAATTATTCTCAGGTGGAGCTTGTAAATGCCTTACGTGATTTACTTGAAGACGATAACGTACTTAATTTAAGAAACGATATTGAAACAATTAAAGCACTGTTCTACAAAAACCTGAATGAGAGTATCGAGGAAGAGAAAAAGAAATTTATTGAGGCAGGTGGAGCAGAAGAAGAGTTTAAGCCAGAAGAAGATCCGTATGAAAAAGATATAAAAGATCTTTTAAGAAAATTCCGTTACATCAGGATTGAACATAACAAACAACTCGAGTCGGAGAAGGATGACAACTTACAAAAGAAATACGATGTAATTGAGAAAATTAAGGGACTGATTAACAA
>DASQBW010000065.1:0-2543 GCA_035635015.1 Draconibacterium sp.
AGGTAATATTGATGTTTTAAAAAATGTTGATAGCGGTGACATGATTGAAGTGAAAAGATTTTAAATCGAACTCAGATTAAAAGCTAAACCTTGTAATCGTTACTTTTTGCTGTATCATCTCATAGGTTCTGTAATATGATGCATTTGCTTCATAGTCAAAACAATCAACAATTCATTTGTTCTTTTTTACTGTTTTTCTATCTTTGGTTAGAGCTAGACTAAATAACTAAAAATGAAAAACTTAAATCATTCTTTTAATACCCCTGGAATTAATCGTAGAAATTTTCTGAAAAAGACTTCCGTATTAGGTGCTGCAACTTTGGCAAGCACGCTGCTGCCCTGGAGGACATTGGCTGCAATGGCAGATGGTTTTCCCGTAGTCGAGACTCAATATGGAAAGGTAAGGGGAATGGATGTGGCAGGAATTAATACATTCAGGGGAATCCGTTATGGCGCCGACACTTCAGGTGCAAACAGATTTATGCCACCGGTAAAACCGAAAAAATGGGATGGTGTTTATGATGCATTTGCTTATGGTCCAATATCGCCACAAGCACCGGGCGATCCAACCGATCCTTATACGCAGTCTGTAAGTTGGGATGCACATGCAAAATCGGGAATGAGCGAAGATTGTCTTCGACTGAATATCTGGACTCCATCAGTTGATGATAATCGTAAGCGGCCTGTGTTCTTTTACACGCATGGTGGTGGATTTACAAGTGGCTCGGGAGGTCTAGCTTTTGATGGCGATCCGCTGGCTCGTCTTGCTGACGGAGTAGTTGTTACCGTGAATCATCGTCTTGGCCCTTTAGGATATTTGGATTTGGGAACATTGGGTGGCGATTCAAAATTTGATAAAGCCGGAGTTGCAGGCATGCTCGACCTTATTGCTGCATTGGAATGGGTACACGAAAATATCGAAAATTTTGGCGGAGATCCCGAAAATGTAATGATTTTTGGTCAGTCCGGAGGAGGAGCAAAGGTTTCCACTCTATTAGCAATGCCTGCGGCAAAAGGATTGATTCATAAAGCCGCTATTCAAAGTGGTGCTTCTATAACACTCGGTTCGCGCGATAGTAGTAAAGAGCAAGCCCAAAAGATGATTGAGGAATTTGATGTAAGTGCTTCCAAACTGAAAGACTTACAAAATGTACCATGGACTGATATCATTGAAGCAGAAGCGAATTCAGGATTCCGACCTGTTGTTGATGGTGATGTAATTCCTAACCATCCTTGTGATCCTGCCGCACCTGAGGTATCTGCTGATCTACCAATAATTGTTGGATATACGCGTGAGGACGGAGCCATTAGAGATATAACTGATTCTCCGATAAACGAAGAAGGTTTGCAGGAATGGATTAATGAAACATACAGTGAGAATGCATCATTAATTCTATCTACCTACAAAAAGGTTTATCCAAACGCTACACCCTTTCAAATACAATCGCGAATAAGGACTGATGCCAGAACACGAAAAAATGCCACCACAATGGCAGAACGTAAATCAGCACTCAACAGAGGCAATGCATATTTTTATGTTGTGGAGTGGGCATCTCCGGCATACGAAGGCAGATTTGGTGCTTGCCACGGAGTTGATCTGGGATTATTTTTGGCCAATCCACGCAACCTCATTGCTGGCAATACTGCTGAAGCACGTAAAATGGCAAACATAATTGGTTCTGCAGTTGCAGCATTTGGTAAAACCGGGAATCCAAACTGTGATAAAATTCCTTATTGGCCGGCGTATAATACTGATACAAGAGCTACAATGGTTTTCGACACAGAAAGTAGGGTAGAAAACGATCCTACAAGCGAGATCCGCAAACTTTGGGATAAAATTTAAGATAAATAGGTAATTTCTCTGGTTAAATTGTAAAACATAGAAAATCTATAAGGCTATCTTAAACGGATAGCCTTTTTTGTGAATGATTGCTCAACTTGTTTATGTTTGAGTCTGTTCGAAATACCGGGCTTTGTTATAACTATGTATCATGCTTACCGAAAAGAATCCCTGAAACAAAAGGAGAAAATAAACATAATATTGTTTGTTTTTGTTTATGTAAACAGAAGATAATTATTAATAAACGAAAAGATTTATGCTGAAAAATGTGGTATGTCCAATTTCAACTGAAAAAATTGACAGCAATGTAAGTCGATTAACTGTTTTTATGAACGTTGTGCTCATGGGAATATTCCTAACAACAAGAAATCCACTTTTTATTGGAATTGTTGCAATAGATTATTTTATCAGGGCTATTTTAAAAGTAGAATATAGCCCGGTTCGATTTATTGCACTATCAGTTGTTTCTGCCTTTAACCTGGAGAAAAAGCCAATTAATCTTGCTCAAAAAATCTTTGCTTCAAGATTAGGTTTTATTTGTGCATTATTAGCAGTAATCTTACAATTGCTTGGTTATTCAACAGGAGCCGTTATTTCAGCAAGTATTTTGATGGTATTGTCTTTTATGGATTCAGTGTTGAATTTTTGTGTCGGTTGTTTGATCTATAACTTTTTTGTACTACCCTTCTTTAAAGAAAGAAGT
>DASQBW010000066.1:0-2449 GCA_035635015.1 Draconibacterium sp.
CAGGTACATTGCTGGCCTTTGAGTTGCATTTTGCCGGGGTGGATGTTTGCATTGTTAATAATCCGCAAAAAAGTACAGCAACACGTGTGGCGGCAGGCATGGTAAATCCGCTGTTATTTAAACGCATGACCAAAAGCTGGATGGCAGATGAACTTTTACCTGCATTGAAATTTCGTTACCGCGAACTGGAAGCGTTACTGGGTGAGCGTTTTTATTTTGATTTGCCGATATTGAAACCACTTTCGGAGCAGGAGACAGAGCTTTGGAAGGAACGAAAAGCGGATGAAAAGTTTGCACCATTTATTGAGGAGATCAGTGAAACGAGTCCGGTTGATCGTGTTTTAAAATCACATGCCTATGGAATTGTAAAAGGATCGGGCTATTTGAAAACCGATATTTTTTTGGATGCAGCCAAACGTTTCTTTAACCAGCATGAAATGCTTATTGAAGCTGATTTTCCGACGGTAAATACCAATTTCGAAAATCGTATTTTTAAGGATATTCAGTTTGATAAAATTGTGTTTTGCGAAGGTCATTATCTGAAAATGCATCCTCAGTTTAATTTTATACGTTTGCAACCTGCAAAAGGCGAGGTGTTACAGATTTATGCGCCCGAGCTTTCGGAAAACTACATCATTAACCGACGCGTTTTTGTTTTACCAATTGGCGATCATCGTTTTAAGGTAGGTTCAACTTACGAGTGGAAAGACCTTTCAGCTATTCCAACCGACGAAGGAAAAACTTCGATTGTTAAACGTTTAAAGGATCTTATTCAAGTTGATTTTAAGATTGAACACCACCACGCAGGAGTGCGGCCAACCGTTGCCGACCGACGTCCTGTTTTAGGAAAACATCCCGATTATAATAATATCTATTTATTTAACGGTCTGGGAACAAAGGGTGTGATGCTGGCACCTTATTTCGCCACCGAAATGAAGAAGTTGATTTTGCATAACAATTACCGGATCTCTGAGGAAGTTAACCTAAACCGATTTTTTAAAGTATAGTTATGTTTACAAACTTTTCTATTCAACCTTTGTTCTATTTTCCTTAACTTGAGTTTTTAAAATATACCAAACAATTATTGAGATGAAAAAAGTACTGATTCTATTATTTTTAATACCTGCATTTGCATTTGCGCAACAAGAGAAAAAAGATACGCTTTGGACAACAAGTGGTAACACAACCCTTAACTTTTCGCAGGTTGCTTTTAGCAATTGGGCTGCCGGTGGAAAAAGTTCTATGTCGGGAGTAGTAATGGTAAATTTGGCTGCCAATTATAAAAAAGACAAAATTAACTGGGACAATACATTTGATTTTCGTTACGGTTTTTTAAAAGAAGAAGATATTGATTTACGTAAGTCGGATGACAAGATCGATATTAGTTCGAAGCTTGGAATTGAAGCTGTAGAACATTGGTTTTATTCCGGCATGGTTAATTTCAAGTCACAATTTGCTCCGGGGTACAACTACCCGGATACAGATAATGCGATATCAAAATTCTTAGCACCGGGATACCTGAACATGGCTTTGGGTATGGATTACAAAACCGAAAAATTATCAGTTCTGATGGCACCTGTTTCGGGTAAATTTACTTTTGTTACTGATGATGAATTATCAGATGCTGGTGCTTTTGGTGTCGATCCGGGGAATAAAATACGCGCTGAGCTGGGCGCAACCATAAAAGCTCAGTTAGTAACTGATATCATGAAAAACGTAACATTGGATACAAAGGTGGATTTCTTCTCGAATTACCTCGAAGATCCTCAGAATATTGATGTTGACTGGACACTCAAAATTATCATGAAAGTAAACGATTACCTGTCTGCAAACCTGATTACACAAATGATTTATGATGACGATATACTGATCCTGAATCCTGATAGCGGTTCGGAAGTACCTCGTTTACAATTTATGGAATCGTTTGGAGTAGGACTGACGTTTAAATTTTAATCAAATATATATTTTATAGAAAAGCATTCTGCGTATGCGGGAAGCTTTTTTGTTTTTATTGTAACCTTTATGCAGACTTCTTTATCTAAGCCTTGAATTTAAATAACTAAAAAATGGAAAGTTTTGGCATTACACTGGTTTGGCTCGGCTTATTTGCAGCCATATTTTTAGCATGGTATTTTTATTTGAAAGCGCGTAACAAAGAACGGATGGCTTTAATTGAAAGTGGTAAAGATGTTTCGGAGATATACTCGAAGCAGAAAAGTACATTTCGATTCCCTTGGTTAAAGCTAGGAGTGATTATGACTGGTATTTCTTTTGGGTTTCTATTATCCTTTTTTGTAACAACAATTTTATTCAAGAATTGGCCAGAGCTAAGGGGATATGAAAGTGCAACTTTTATATTTGGTATAACATTTTTATTTGCTGCAATTTCAATTATTATCGCTTATTTTATTGATAAACCAAAAACGTAGTTGGTAGAAGAGCTCTACAT
>DASQBW010000067.1:0-6834 GCA_035635015.1 Draconibacterium sp.
AGTGCTGGTGAAACAGAAGTTCCGAAGAAAAATAAGGGAGCAGGAATATGAATTTGTTTTTGCTATAAATGGTATTCAGGCACTCGAGCGGCTTGAAGAACATTCGGATGTAGATGTTGTGCTAAGCGATATAAACATGCCCGAAATGGATGGATTAACGCTGCTAACCAAACTTTCGGAAAAACATTCCCTATTAAAATCGGTTATCATTTCGGCTTATGGCGATATGGAAAATATACGAACAGCAATGAACCGTGGCGCCTTCGATTTTATTACCAAACCTGTCAATTTTAAAGATCTGGAAGTTACACTGGAAAAGACAATTTTGAACGTCAAACAAATGCGTGATACGCTAAGGGCTATTCAGGAAAACAACATCTTAAAAATGTATGTGGATGAAACCGTGCTGAATTTTATGGGTTCACGAGAGTTTGAAACTTCGTTACTTTCAAACGAAATCGTTGAAGGCACTGTTGCATTTATCGACATTTGTAGTTTTACATCCATAAGTGAAAATGAGACACCGGATACTGTGGTAAAAATGCTCAACAGTTTTTTTGATATGATGGTTACAGAAATACTGGAACAAGGGGGAATTATTGATAAATTCATCGGCGATGCAATTATGGCAGTTTTTAGAGGAGATTATCATCTTGATCGTGCAATAGATGCTTGTATCGCTATTCGGAATAAAATAACTGAACTACCTGCAATTAACCAAAAAGTATCATTTAAACCCAATGTTTCAATTGGGATTAATAGTGGCGAAATGGTTTCGGGAAATATCGGTTCCGGAAGTTTGAAAAGACTGGATTATACAGTTATTGGCGATGTTGTAAATGTTGCACAACGTCTACAGTCTGAAGCAGAACCCGGACAAATTATTATTAGTGAAGATTCATATCAGAAAGTTAAAGAGTATTTTAATTGCAGAAAAATTGGCGAGGTGGAATTAAAAAACAAATCAAAGCCTTTGCATATTTGCGAGGTAGTAAATTAATGCAATCTTTTAGTTTGTAAATAAGACAATGGCTGATCCTAAATTATGAACAAAGATAAAATTAACTGGAAATCCATCTTTTCGTGGCACTATCTTCTTTTCACCTTGACAGGAGTTTTAATAACTGTACTGGCACTTAAAGGATTTATTGTACCGAACAACTTTGTTGATGGCGATGTCACTGCTGTTTCCATCCTTTTCAAAGAAATATTCCAGATTCATATTAGTTTCTTTCTTGTAATTTTCAACTTGCCATTTATTTTTATTGGATACAAAAAGATTGGAAAAACATTTGCAGTCAAATCATTAATCGCAATAATTCTGATGGCGATTCTTATGATAATATTGGAATTTCCAACCGTCACAGATGATAAACTTCTAATTGCCGCTTTTGGAGGATTTTTAATGGGCTTGGGTATTGGACTGGTAATCAGAGGAGGTGGCGTAATAGATGGGCTGGAAATTATTGCACAGTTTACCAAAAAGAAAATAGGATTTACTACCAGCGAAATTATTATGGTATTTAATTCATTGGTGATACTGGGTGCTGCTTTTGAATTTGGTATTGAACCTGCAATGTATTCCATTCTGGTTTATTTTACTGCCATGAAAACTTCCGATTATGTTGTCGATGGAATTGAAGAATTTACATCGCTTAGTATCATTTCAAAAAAGCATGAAGAAGTAAAATCCTTGATCGTTAATAAATTTGGAAAAGCAATTACAGTTTATAAAGGAGAACGTGGTTATCTGCCTGGGACATTTGAGATTAAGTACGATTGCGATATTGTGGTAACGGTAGTAACCAGGCTTGAGATACACCGTATAAAAAAGGCCGTGTCAGAGCTGGATCCAGATGCATTCTTCTATATACAAAGTATAAAAGAGGTGAAAGGAAGTTTCCTGAAAAGACACAGAAAATCTTTAAAATGAATAAAAAGATTCTGAATATCACTGATCTGGAGAATTTCATTTTTGCGAAACTTTCCAATGAACTTTCGCCCGATTTAAGTTACCATGGAATAAATCATACCAAGTCGGTTTTAAACTGTTGCAGGGAGTATGCCAAACGTATGAACATTTCGCCATATAATTCTTTTTTGCTCGATACTGCGGCATTAATGCATGATACGGGATATTTGGTGGCATTTGATGAGCATGAAGAAAAAAGCAAAGAATATGCGCGCGAGTTACTTCCTCATTGGAATTATTCTGCCGACGAAATTGAACAGATCTGTGGCATGATAGATGCTACCAAAATTCCGCAAAAACCCAATACTACACTGGAACAAATTATAGCAGATTCAGATCTTGATTATTTGGGAACAGATAAATTCTACACGGTAGGAGAGATGCTTTATAAAGAGCTAAAAGCATTAAAAATTATCTCAATGCGAAAAGAATGGCTGAGGTTGCAGGTAAACTTTTTGAAAAAGCATATCTACCATACTCCATTTGCGAAAAGGTATCGGGAACCTGTAAAGCTAAAACATTTGGAAGAAATTATAAACGATCTTAATTAGCTATGGGTTGGTACAAAAATTTTCTCATTAATTAATCATAATTGTATAAATCACCTCTTAAGTTTATGGAAAAATTTGTCCAATAGGTTCTGACGTTAAACAGTAAACTTTCTTCATTGTTGCGACAGATATAATGTGCTGTATCGCTGAGGTTAAAGCGCATATTAATATTTCTTTGCGGAATAAGTTTGTGGTTCAATTGAATATCCTCAATCCGAAGTGCCCAGAAAAAATATAGGTACTTTCTTAGCAGAGGATGCTGAACCGGATATGTTTTAATTTTATTCTGCATTAATGTAGGATTGAAGAATAATTATAGTTGAAACGTTGCTTAAATATTGTATAAATTATTTTATCAAGAGATCAAGGAAACCAAACAAACCTGCCCCGATAATCAAAGTCAATGAAATCCAGTCTTTAAATTTATTCTTTTTACGCAGCAGAAAAAACAAATGCAAAAAAAGATGTATCAACAGGAAATAGACAATTCCTATTCTGAAAACTTTGTTACCCAACTGTATCTGAATCCATAACCAATAAAGAAGTGGAATGTGAACTAACACAAAAACAAATGAACCTGCTGTATCATTCAAATACGATAATCCCGGAAATACTCGTCACTCTTTGCTGCGTATTGCATTCAGCTCGTGCAAAACAATAAATGTCAGGCCTGTGTAGAAAACAAGATTCATTCTTTGGTTCGATTAAAAAATTAATCAATTGCAGCCAAAATGTATTTATCCAAAATTTTATATTGCCTGACCTTACTTTGGTAGTTTGCTCCTGTAAAAACAACCACTGCGTTTAAGTCAGGTATTACCATTATTTTTTGTCCGCCCCAACCAAGTGCGAAAAACATATCTCCGTATTTTACACTTTGTTTTGTCCACCATGTATAGCTATAACCAACATTTCCCAAATCTTCTCCGGGTACTTTTATTCCATTATTCCCGGCATAAGGTTGGGTGCATTTCAACACCCATTCTTCCGACACAATTCGTTGGCCATTCCACATCCCTTTATTTAACATCATTGCACCAATTTTAACCATATCACGAGGGGTGAGTTTCAATCCGCCGGCACCCTGAATGTCTCCTCCTGATGGAAATTTTAACCACCAATCAAAAGAGGTTATACCCAAAGGTTCAAGCAAGTATTTTTCCGAAAATTCGTTGAGCGTCATTCCCGTGGCATTTTTTAATATTTCAACCAAAATTTGAATGTCTCCACCAGAGTAATTAAACCTTGTGCCTGGTTCTGCCACAAAATTCCTGCTTAGTACGTAATTCATCGGGCCATCTTCCCAAAACCATATGCCAATCTGGTCGTTATTTATCGACCCTAGCGAAACACCCCATTCTTCCCATCTTAAACCCGAGTTCATGGTTAAAAGATGTTCAATGGTTATGTATTCTTTATTGTTTGTTTTAAAGTGCTGATGTTCGGGAAGGTAATCGAATATGGATTGATGAACACTTTCTATAAAACCTTTATCGATGGCGATGCCAATACAAAGCGAGGTTATGCTTTTTGTATCTGAGTGAATACAGTGTTGCATTTCTCCGTTCCAGACAACCCATTCACCTTTATGGCCAGATGCATCCCACTGGTATTTATGACCCTGGAAATATTCCTCCAGAACCAGTTTATTGTCCTTGTAAATTAACAGCGAATGAATTTCGCCATACCTGCCCTCTTCAATTCGGTGTACAGCATCCATAATCCGGGAGGATTCAATCCATGCCTGATTCATGGGGGACACCTGCAAGCCATCGTTTGTTTTTTCCGGCATCTGGTAGTTGAAACCACTATTGGCATTGTCACAACTTGCAGCAATCAACACAAATAGAATGCTTACAATTCGGGTTATTTTTGCTACGTTTTTCATGATTTCGGTTTTTAATTATTCAATGACCTTTAAAATTTGTGGCGCTTTTCTGTATGGAATAGCAGGAATTTTCTTCGGATATCCCAATGCCAGCGGAGCAACTATTTTTAGATTTTCAGGTATTCCTAATTCGTTTCGTAATTCCGAATTATTTATTTCTCTGCCGAAGTTCACCCAGCAGGTTCCAAGGCCTTTGGAAGTGGCTGACAACATAAAATAGCAGGCAGCCAGCGAACAATCTGTTACGAAGTTTTTTACGGTTGGGTCTCCGATTATAAATACAACCGCAGGTGCATGATAGAATATATGGAAAGCTTCGTTCTGAATCATCTTCTCGTATTTCTGCGCAGGATCATTAGGATTGGCAGCAACGCGTTCCAGAAAGCTCTTTTTGCATTCAGCAGAAATCCGATCAATCATTTCCCGCTTGCGAACCACAACAAACTTCCAGGCTTGCTCATTTCCTGCATTCGGTGCTAAAATGCAGTTATTTATTATGCTTCGGATGATATCCATAGAAACAGGCTTGCCCTGGTAGTTTCTAACAGATCTTCGTTTTCCAATTATTTCAGATAAATTCATGTTCTTCTTTTTTGTAATTACCTGGTAATGGAATCTCCTTTAAGAATCAGCCAGATGCCAAGAAAAATCTCATTTAAAATGATAGGTAGTGCATAAATCATGGCTGCTTCACCTTGTGACTGATAAACATTCAAATAAAGAATCAGCAAAACACCAGTCCAACCCCAAATGCTTATGAAGCGGGGGAGAAGACGGTATTTGAACAGAATAGTATAAAAGATCAGTGCTCCGCCACAAAAAAACAATGGGATTAGTGTTCCTGTATGAAAGACACGCAGTTCGGCACCCTGAGTTAATGACAGGAGTGGCAGAATGGCGGCCGACAAACATATCAGCGCTTCTACACTCCGGAAACCGAGGTAAGCAAGAGCTGCCTTTTTCCAAACTTTTTTTAGAAAAGGGAAAAGTAATACAACGATACCCAAAATCGCTAATGCATTGATTATCTCCAGCAATACACCCGTAGCTAAAATTGATGGCTCGTTAGCACTTTCGATTAATCCACCTCCCACCAGACTGGCTACCATTGCCAGGAGAAACAAGACGCCTGATGCTTTTACCGCTTTATTACTTGCAATCATTCTTGGTTCTTTTATTGATGTTGTACTGTTGCCAACACCTTGGGTTTCATTTTTACTGCAACTCCTGAAACACCTGTTCCTCCGCACCTTGAATTGGTGGTAATCTGTACTTTTATTACAGCGTCGGCTCCCAAATCGGCTGCTTTCTTTTTCAGGTGTTTAGCGGCCGCATCGGCACTACCCAAAACATCGGCTGCAATAGAGCCTATGACAATGTATTCCTCGTCCGGTATTCCGGAACAGATTTCTATGTACTCCGGCTGCGTCGGAAGATATGTTGTACTTCCAGTTTGCGGATAATAGGTGTAAAAACAACTGCTTAACAGTGTTATCAGAAATAAAAAAGTTAGCGTTCTTGTTTTCATGGCTTTAATTAATTATTGACTAATTCAGCAAATTTCACAGCTGTTCCGGAAGCAGTTACAGCGTTGGCCAGAATTCCGGAACCAATTTCCAAACGTAGGTTGATTATACCATCAGCTCCCAATCCCGCAGCTTCTTTTTTTAGGTATTTTACCGAAGTGCTTCCATTGCCTAATACATCTGCGCTGGCAACAACTTCGCCAATTACAGTATATGGTCTGTTAGCCACTTCCATTGAATATACTTCAACGGTTTTAGCTTTTACCGGTGGATAGTGCATGTCCGTTTCACTGCTATGCAGATAAGTTACCGAGCAGTTTGTGAAAAAAACTCCCAGCATTATTAGTATTAGAATTTTTGTTTTCATTTTCTTAGTTTTAATTGTTTCTGTTTTCTTTATTTCAATTGACTATGGCAAAGTTGAGGGAGATAAGCGAATAAAAGATCACCCACGCGGGTGATTTTAAAGGGTGAATTCACATCTGAATATTTTTGTAATGATATACAGTAATCACCACATGCCCCCTTTTGTGTCCGGTATCTATATAAGCATGTGCTCCCATGATCTGCTCGAGCGGGAAAGTTTTATCGATTGCAGCTTTTAGTTTTCCTTCTTCGATAAGGCTTTTCAAAAAGTTGAGGTTTTCGCTGGTGTAAGGAGCTACACCACCGATCACTTTTTTGCTGCTTTTAATAGAGAGTCTAATCCCTTCAAGAATTCGTGAGAGTTCCAGGTGTACAGCCGACAGGTACATGCCGCCTTCTTCGAGTAAGTTTACGCATTCTGTTATCGGTGCTTTCCCAACGGTATCGAAAATTACGTCGTAATTAGTGTTTTCCTTCGAAATGTCTTCGCGGGTGTAATCGATCACTTCGTCAGCACCCAGCATTTTAACC
>DASQBW010000068.1:0-5204 GCA_035635015.1 Draconibacterium sp.
AATGAAAATATCACACAAAATCCAGACTACGAATAAGAAAGATTGAATTATGAAAACATTAATGAAATATATTATTATAAGTTTATTCAGTATAGCTTTGTTTACGGCATGCGACGGACTGAATGAACCGGAAATGCTAGGTCAGGAGGATGCATTTGTAGCATTTACATCTACTTCCGGTGTTGTTTCTGAAATAAATTCTACTATTAATATTCCCGTGAAAGTTTCAGCATTGGCGGGTGCACCTGCGATTACTGTGACCTTCGATTTTGATACAGAAGGTATTGACAATCCTGCAATTGAAGGGGAAGATTTTGTTATTCTAAACGCGTCAAAGACCTTATCTGTTAATGATGGTTTTGGTTATGACACGATTAAGATACAAACAATCGACAATGACGTGTTTACAGGACAAAAGAATGTAAATGTGAAACTTGTTTCAAACAGCCTCGATTATGATTTTGGAGCTGAGAATGTGTTGGCTCTTGGCATTAGCGATGATGATCATCCTTTTGGATGGATGTTAGGAGACTATTCAGCTACCGGAAACCTATGGCGGGCAGGTGGTAGACCAACGTGGGATATGACGTTAAATCCTGTTGATGGGGATATCTACTCTGTTGAAATAATTGGCATGTTTTCAGTGGGCGGTTATGCGCATCCTGCAACATCTGAATTTGCCTTTGCCGGTAAGATTGTAGAGAATGAAGATGGTACTTACCAATTTCAGTTTTTAATCGGCCAGGAGATTCCTGGTTGGGCAGTTGGCGGATGTACATTAGTTGGTTGGAGAGGCCCTGATGGTGCAGTAGATATGGAAAATGGTGAACCCGTTATCGGTGATGTAGTAGTAGGTGAAGATGGTTCGGTAAAAATTGAATTCCATGATGAATATGGTATTCTGATTACTGAGCAAGGTCATGCTAACGAAGGCATTTTATTAGAAGCTGTTATTGGAGATGGAACTGCTGTTAATACGGTCTGGACCAGAAATTAATCAAGTTGTTAAAACAAAAAATACAATACGATGAAAAAAATAATTTATAATATAACCGCAGTTCTCCTGCTTGGTCTATTAATTACCAGTTGCGAGGATTGGGATGAATACAAAAGTGCAGACCTGGCAGGTGCTCCTGACATAACACTCAATCTTGTGTCTGTTCTGGACTCGGCAGTTATGGTGAGTGTAAACACCAATGTTGCAGGCTATGTATCGGTGCTTATAACCGAAGATACTTCCTTAACTGTTGATGACATTGATGCGGAACAACTTTTAGTTGGAAATCAAAGCGGATTAGAGCAAGAACTAATTAGCGTTGAAAATGCAGGGTTGGTTGAATATACCTTCACTACTGATTTAATTCAGAATCATTGGTACCAGGTATTTGCCGTTGCTACAAACGAAGATGGCGTTTTTAGTCTTGTTGAAGGACAAAGGGTTATGACAGATGATACCTATGCGCCAGTATTGGTAAGCACAACTCCAACCAAATCTGCAGAAGCAGCACAAGATAATCTCTTCTCCGTTGCAATTACTTTCTCTGAACCTGTGCAGGTTGTGGATACATCAATGTTCCACTTTTCATATTATTATGGCGATGAGACAATAGATGTTCAAGCTCTGGAAGTATCAGAATCAGGGAATGTTGTAACAGTTTATCAGGATCCGGATAACGTGCCGTATAATGGAGAATGGGTATTCTTATCATGGGAAGAAGGAGCTGTCACAGATTTTCAGTCGGGTACACCAAATAAAGTAGAAGCCAAGGTGAGTGGAGTTATCGATGGTTTCCTTGAAGGCTTGTACTGGAGAGTACAGCATGTTCCTTTTGATATTGTGACCGATAATTTTATGCCGGAAGTTGGAAGTGCTGTTTCCGATCCGCAGATGGATATTATGTATAAATTCCCTTATCCTGTTTCATTTACAACAGACAATGAAGGTGCTCCGGTTTATGAAAATGGAGACATCAATGTAAGCTTCTGGACAGAAGGTAAACAAACTATTTTGGATATACCAGCCGACTACCTTACACTTACCGGAGGAGATAGTATTTTGGTTATAAGCTTGCCTGAAGCTGCTCAATACGGAAATGATGTTTCTGTAAATATTGCAGAAGGAGTTGTTGAAGATATTTACGGGAATCCAAATGCTGCCTTTGAAAGCGATAATGAATCCGGAGCCAATTGGCTAATTTCTTATGGTTATACCCGTGATATGATTATTGGTACGTATACTGTGGATGGAGTTTCTCATCCAGCTCTTGGATATAATGAATCGTTCGATGTTACAATTGCAGAAGATCCTGAAAATGAAAATCAGGTGCTTGTCACAGGCTTATATTACTCTGATACTATAATTGTGGGAGTATTTAATGGAGACTTTGCTACATTAACATTTAACATGCCATTTAATGACGATTATGGTTTTAACATGGTTGATATTGGCGATATTTTTGATGATGGTGTTACAAACTCTATAGAAGTATACGGTGACGATCATTTTGTTTGTCACATAGATGCTGATGGAAATATGTTTACCGATGATGAATACTGGTGGGCATCCTATTATTATGGATCTAGTGAAACCGAAGGTTGGAATAATATCTTTGTAGCATCAACCTGGACCAAAACAGAAAGTGTTTTGGCATCAGTTGGTGAAAAATCAGCAAGAATAACTAATAAAGTTATTCATAACGATCTTCCGCATAACGGAGTTAGAAAATAGAATGAATTACTGAGATACTTAAAAGGGGCTTCATGAACAGAAGTCCCTTTTTTTTATTAACTTTTTTTACATCTTTGTGTTTTATAAGAAAGTGATAATTAATGAAAAGAGTTGGATTAATATTGGGGATGTTCATTATATGCTTTGCTGTTAATGCGGAAAAAGTTGAGAAGCATTTGGCACGCGAAATTGCCGGTAAGTTTTTTTCAACACAACTAATGCAGAAACAGGACAAGGCAGTAAAGGAAATTGTGGCAAAACAAAAAGAAAATGTTATAACACATTACATTATTAACTACGAACCTGAGGGGTGGGCCCTGGTTGCTGCAGATGACAGAATCAAGCCTGTTTTGGCTTATTCTACCACTGGAAAATTTAATGCGACCAACTCGGATAAATCTCCGGAGCTTCAATATTGGTTAAATGGCTATCAGCAACAGATATATGATGTTATTAAGGGCAACACATTAAAAAAGGAGAACAAAGAATGGGACAATCTACTTTCAGGTCAGGATTTGGATTTAAAATCTGCAAATGTTGACTACGTTGATCCGATTTTAAACGTAAAATGGAATCAAAATAATGGATGGAACCGGTTTTGCCCGGAAGATGAAGAGGGACCGGGAGGCCATGCTTATGTAGGCTGTGTAGCTGTGGCAATGGCGCAGGCTATGACCAGTGCAAAATACCCGTCGGCATCGGTAGGTGAGCACAGATATGTAAGTGATAACTATGGAACCATTTACCTGAACTACAGCAATGAACCTTCGTACAACTGGGACAATATGCCCTTAGCTTCGTCAAACGATGAAAATGCCAGGCTTCTTTACCATTGTGCGGTTTCGGTTAATATGGATTTTGGACCCGATGGTTCAGGTACCTTATCCAGCAAGGTTGTTGGTGCGCTAAAAGAACATTTTGGGTACACCAGCGACATCTCGTATGTAAAGAGGTATGGAGATGATGATGAGTGGAAACAACTTTTAAAATCTGAAATAGATAAAGGAAATGTACTGATTTACTCAGGTGATCCCGGTACCGGCGATCCGGGACATAGCTTCAATATTGATGGATATGATCGTAACCTGTATTTCCATTTCAATTGGGGCTGGAGTGGTAGTTATAATGATTATTATTCAATAGACAATATTAATCCCGGAGATAACAAATTTAATGTAAACCAGGATGTTGTTATTGGTATTGCAACACCATATTTTGGCCCTACCGATATTACTTTGTCAAAACAGGAAGTTAAAGAAGGATTGCCGGCAGGAAGCTTTGTGGCTAACGTTAATGTAAAAGATAATTCGGCAGACGACAGCTTTTCTTATGAACTGGATGGAGGACCTAGATTTCCTTCAGGCAGAAATGAAGCGGCTTTTTACATTGAGAACGATTCATTAAAAACCAAATACGTTTTTAATGCTACCGAAAAAGATGAGTACCTTTTAAATATAAAGGTAACCGATTCAGATTTTAATGTTTACTCGGAGGAGTTTACCATTAATATTACCAGTATACCAACTTCCATAGCGGAACGCGAAAAGAATGAAACGCCCAATGTTTATTTTAGCCAGTCAGAAAATTCAATAATTATTAACTCCGAAACCGATAAATATATCAATACTCAGGTTAGGGTTTGCGATATATTAGGAAGGGCTGTTTATACGGGTATTGTTGATAATGCCCATTATCCAATTCAAGCAAGTCATCTAAATACCGGAATATATGTTGTATTGCTTGTAGATACTGAAAATAGTTTGCCATTATATTCCGGAAAAATTGTCGTTAATAAAAACTGAAATATATTCTGTATTAAATTAGTACGTGTTTTTAACGTCTGATTTTTGAATGGTCTGTTATGTTGCACCCACATAAATAAAATGATTATGAAAGTAATAACAATGCTATTAGTGCTTTTAGTCGTTGCTTTTTCTGCTAAAAGTCAACAAAGAACCGAAAATCCAAATTCTAATTGGCCCTATTTGTTCGAAGAGTTTAGTCCCTGCACCATTGTGCACAAGGATGGTAACATCACAAAAGTTAATGCAAATTATAATTTGTTGAACGAAAAAATCCAGTTTAGCGACAAAGGAAATATTATGAATATTTCGAACCCCAATGATATTTCAGAAGTCGCGTTTAGTGATCTTAATATGGTTTTCATCAACAACAGTTATTATGTGAAAATTAATGATGAAGAAGATCAGATAAATGTTTATGAAAGCATTAAGGGGAATATGAACGATTTAATGGAAAACAAAGGAGCGTATGGATCTTCAACAACTACAGCTTCCACTACTCAAAGTATGGATATTGATATTGGCGGAATTAACAGCATGGATGTTAGGATGTTGTGGGATGCAAAAACAGAAGGAAAGAAATTTCGTGTTAATTATCGTTATTATTTTTCAATGGGAAACAAAGAGCTTAATCCTTTAAAAAAGAATCAGCTAACTAAAGTATTTCCTTCGGA
>DASQBW010000069.1:0-2287 GCA_035635015.1 Draconibacterium sp.
GCAAATAAATAATAATCGCCAGTAACGAAAACACAAGCCCGCCCATAGCACCAACGGCAAAAGCAAACCAAAACGTTTCGCGCTGGCCAACAACAAAAGGCACAAGGCCAAGAACGGTGGACAGAATGGTAAGCGTAATGGCCACAATTTTCTGGTTAAATGCCTTTAAAAATGTAGCCACATTAACCGGTTTGTTATAACGTGCAACAAGGTTGTTAAAATCGTTAATAATGTAAATAGCTGCATTTACCACCAGTCCGCTCAGCAAGATAAATGAAGCAAATCCTCCCTGGTCGAAATTAAACCCGAAAAGGTAGAAGGTAAGGAAAACTCCAATAAAAGAAATAGGGATCAGGCAAATTACCGCCAGTGGTTTCAGCAGCGACTCAAACAAAATAGCAGTAATAAAATAGATGATTAATATTACCAGCAACAAAAGGTAGTATTGGTTTTTGTCTCTGTCCCAGGAATAATACGACTGCGAGGTTTGCGCTTTATAACCCAAAGGCAATACTTCATTGATATCATCAACAGCCCTTTCCTGCACCATTTGCCCAAGTTGCCCTGGACCGTTAAAATTGTAGTTGAGGTACATCTGGTAAACCTGGTTGATTTTACGGATGGATTTCCCAACCAGCCGTTTTTCAATTACACCGGCATCCGATAATTTTTTTTGCCCCCGTGGCGTAACTACCGGCATGTTGTAAAAGTCCCATTCGTTATAATCATCTTTCTGGCCTGAAACCAAATACACCGGTTGCGACTCAGTTTCATTGTAATAACTATTCAAATCCCCTCCGTAAAGTTGTGTATTAAACGTGCTGATGTAATCGTAATAATTCAATTCCTGCATGGCAAGCAAGGCTTTGTCTACTTCCAGTATATATTCATACTGGGCATCAGAAGTATAACTTCCGGTGCTGTTAATTTCAGTGTCTTTTACCCGTTCGTTAAGCAGCATGGTTTCTTCCAACTGTTGGGTATAAGCATATAACTGGTCGTAATTGTAACCGGTTAATAAAATGTGGTTGCTTTTTCTGTCCATACCCAGCGAATTGTTAAACCCCTTGCCTACTCCTGATACACTCCAGTCCATTCCTCCCAGCGAAATGGCTTTCGATTCCAGTTGGCTTTTTAACAGAAAAGGAAAAGAGGAATATTCCGCTTCTTTGGTAAAGTCAATTTCAATTAATGAATTTTTATAGCCTGAAATCCGGGTTCTGAATTGTTCCACTTCAGGAAACTGACTGATGTACTGCTCCATTTTTGCAATCGCTACGTTTAGCTGTTGTATTGTGCAACCATCGGGCATTCTTCCGGTTACGCGCAATTGTGTCCTGCTCATATCGTTGTTAAAATACGATCCTTCATACACAAAATCGGAAAAAAGGCGCAGCGAGCCGCCGAATATTTTTTCAAGAACAGGCCTGATGTTGGTTTTAAAATTTTCGTTACCCAGTGTTTTGTTATAAAAACCGGCGAATTTAGTGTCTTTTTCAACCTCGTCGGGAAGGGCGCCAACCGGAATGCCAAATCCAAGCACGGCAACAAGCATAAATGCCCACCGGTATTTTTTCCCGAAATAAATAAAACGTGAATAACGAGCTGTTAATGCAGCTACTCTTCGTTTTACTTTCACCGGAATTTTTGCTTCCGGTTTCTCATGATAGAGTTTGTCCATGAGGGCCGGAACAAAAAACAGCGAAACAATAAGCGAAACACTGAGGTTGATTAACATTACATAAGTAAAATCAATCAACATCAGCCGTTGTTCTTCTTTCAGAAAAAAGACCACCGACAGTGCCCCAAGTGTTGTTAAGGTAGCGGCCAGAAGCGATATAAAAACACGCAGGCCTTTTTGCCTTTGCAGGTGGCTCACCATAATAATGCTGTTGTCGATGATTATTCCAAACGACACGGTTATTGCCGCCAGGGAGTAGATGTGTATTTCAACTTTAAATATGTAATAAAAAACACAGGCAATTAACAGATTGGATATCAGCGAAATGGTTAAAATCAAAAGAATACGCCACGAACGGCTGACTGCAAGGACAAATAACAACAGTATTATCAGCGAAAAAAGGGTACGTAAACCTATTTTTGTGAGTTCCTCTTTTATGTACATGGTGGTGTCGGTAGATACCAGAAGTGAATAACCTGAGGGCAGCTCGGCACGGATGGATTCGAGCTGCTGGTAAACCTGCTGTGCCAGTTTTACCTGGTTTACGCCACCAGCCGACGAAAGGCGCAGTGTAATGTTGTTTTTTCCGTTAATGCGGTAGTAACT
>DASQBW010000070.1:0-6298 GCA_035635015.1 Draconibacterium sp.
AGCCGATTGGATCAATCAGTTTCAGGAAGTTTCAGAAACTCCGTTACTGGTTGCTGTTGATGGCGAATGGGGACCGGCAATGCGTATCGACAGTACGATTGTTTATCCTTATGCACAAACTTTAGGTGCGGTTCAGGATACGAATATAATCTACCAAATGGGACGAGATTATGCCAGCCAGTTAAAACGCCTCGGCATACAAATGAACTTTGCACCGGTTGCCGACATTAATACCAATCCCGACAATCCCGTAATCGGATTTAGGTCGTTTGGAGAAGATAAAAAAGATGTTGCACTGAAAACCTGGATGGTAGCAAAAGGTATGCAAGACAATGGAGTTATTCCGGTTGCCAAGCACTTTCCGGGGCATGGCGATACCAAAACCGATTCGCATGAGACACTTCCTTTGATTCCGCACTCAAAAGCACGAATTGATAGCCTTGAAAGTTATCCTTTCAGGTATCTTTCGAAATGCGGGATTTCGGGAATCATGTCGGCACATTTAAATGTTCCTTCGCTCGATGCATCAGGAGGCACCTCTTCACTTTCGAAAAAGGTTGTAAATGAATATTTAAAATCTGAAATCGGGTTTAAAGGCTTTGTAGTTACCGATGCCATCAACATGCAAGGCGTAAAAGCAGCACCGGGAAGAGCAGAATTGGAAGCACTCATTGCGGGAAACGATTTGATTGAATTTGTTGCCGATGCCGGCGAGGCAGTATCGAATATTAAGAAAGCAATTGAAAATGGCGAAATAAGCGAAGCACAGATTAATGAAAAATGTCGCACAGTTTTGGCTTTAAAACGCTGGGTAGGATTAAATAATTACCAACCGGCCAGGTTGAAAAATATTACAGCCGATCTCAACAATTCTTATTTTGAAGTTACCAACAGAAACCTGATACGCCAGTCGATGACTGTTCTGGTAAACAACAATGCACTTCCTGTTCAGGATCTTGATAAACAAAAAATAGCCACTTTAAATATAGGTGGTACTCAAAAATCTGATTTTCAGAATATGCTTGCGAAATATACTGAAATGGATCACTTTTGGCTACCTAAAGACGCCGATGAGCAATCCTGGGCGATACTCCGTCAAAAGCTGAGCAACTACAATTTAATTATTGCCGGAATTACTGGAATAAACACGTATTCAACAAACAAATATGGTATTTCAGAGATTCAGCAAAAAGCAGTAAGCGATTTGGTAATCGATGAAAATGTAATTTTTTCTTTTTTTGGAAATGCCTATGCCATCAAACATTTCAGCACCATCCATCATGCCAGTGGATTAATTGTTGCACACCAGGACAATAAGCTTACTGAGGAATTATCGGCACAACTTATTTTCGGAGCGTACAAATCAAGCGGCAAACTCCCTATTAGTGTGGGGAACTGGTTTAAAAAAGGTGATGGAATTACAGTGGAGGCCAATCAGCGTTTTTCGTACACTATCCCCGAAGAAGCAGGAATGAATTCGGCCTATTTGACCAGAAAAATTGACTCCATAGCCTATTTAGGGATCTCAGAACAGGCATTCCCCGGGTGCCAGGTTCTGGTAGCCAAAGATGGGCAGGTGGTCTTACATAAGTGCTATGGGTTTCAAACTTACGACAGTATTTACCCGGTTCAGGAGGATAATATTTATGATTGGGCTTCGGTAACTAAAGTTACAGCGCCACTACCGGCACTTATGAAATTTGTTGATGAAGGAAAGATAAACATCGATGACAAGTTCAGTAAATACTGGCCTGATTTTATTGGCAGTAACAAAGAAAACCTGACTTTTCGTGAGATTCTGGCCCATCAGGCACGTTTGTCTTCATGGATTGCATTTTGGGCAATGACCGTTCAGGATAATGGCACACTTGACAAAAGTGTTTTTCAAGATCATCCCAGTGCAAAATTTAATGTACGTATTTCAAATCGTATGCAGATGAATGAAGACTTCAGAACAACCATGTTCGACACCATTCGTACATCGAAACTGGAAAGAAGACAAAAATATCTTTACTCAGGATTATGTTTTTACCTCTTCCCTGACGTAATAGAAAACCTTACCGGGGAATCGTATGAATCCTATGTAAAAGAAACATTTTTTCGTCCGCTTGGAGCGTCAACCGTTACATTTAACGCTTATAAACATTTTCCAATGCGCCGGATTATACCTACCGAAGTTGACGATTTCTTCAGAATGGAAGTAATGCGTGGATTTGTTCATGATGAAGGAGCAGCCATGATGGGTGGCATATCGGGCAATGCCGGTTTGTTCGGTACCACCAACGACCTGGCTAAAATATTTCAAATGTATTTGCAAAAGGGTCATTATGGAGGTAAGTGCTATATCTCGGAAGCAACAATTAACGAATTTACCCGCATCCAATATCCTGAAAATGATAACCGCCGTGGACTTGGTTTTGATAAACCCAGGATTGACAACCATGAAAATAAGCTAAAGGATGCTTATCCTGCGGTTTCAAGCAGTAAAAACAGTTTTGGACATACCGGCTACACAGGAACCTTTGCATGGGCCGATCCCGATACCGGCATTCTTTTTGTGTTTATGTCGAACCGTGTTTACCCTACAAGAAACAACGAAAAGTTATACGATTTAAACATTCGTACGGCTATGCATCAGGCAATTTACGATAGTCTGATTGCGAACTAAATCCTTCCCTTAAAAAATGTTAATACACCGAAAATAAAAACCTGTTATACAACATGCGAACAAAGCAGGCTTATACTCATTATCAACTACTTACCCCTAATCAATCAGATATTTATATACATAATGATCCTCAACTGCTGTAACAATTAACACTACCTGTTGATGAAGCTTTTATTATTAAATTATTAATTATAATTTTAAAGCACGTTCTTTAAATAACAAACATTTTTAATTAATAATACCACAGCGATATGGAAAAGAAAATAACATTCAACGAGCTGCGCAAAATTAAAGACAGCTTACCTGACGGTTCAATTAGACAAATGGCACAAGAGTTTGAAGTATCAGAAGAAACCGTCAGGAATTATTTTGGAGGTGCGAACTACACGGATGGAAGAGCAGTGGGAATACACATGGAGCCAGGACCACATGGCGGGATTGTTCTCTTGGATGATACGGCAATTCTCGATAGAGCTCAGGAATTACTCGGAGCAACGGTTTAGTTATACAATTAAAAAATATTAAAAGCTGCCCTATTAAATAGGGCAGCTTTTTTTGTGTCATCTTACATATAATATATTGCTTCATTACAAAAAACTAACAAATCTGTAAAACAACATTCTGTTTTTTCAACTAACCGGCCTTTAATACTAATTTAATTGCCGGAAAATAGATTCAATAAAGAAACAGAGCTATTTTTATGCAAATTTTAACCAAATAAAGAATATGAGTGATAAAACTTTACCTAAACAGTTAACCTTTAAAAACACCGTATTGGGTGTACAGTTCTTATTTGTGGCATTTGGAGCTACCGTTTTGGTGCCGTTGCTTGTGGGTATCGACCCGGCCGTTGCACTTTTTACCGCCGGTATTGGTACACTGCTTTTCCACCTGATTACAAAAGGTCAGGTTCCCGTATTTCTGGGCAGCAGCTTTGCCTTTATCGCGCCAATTCTAGAAGCCACTCGTCTTTATGGCTGGCCCGGCACGCTCTCAGGACTTATTGCAGTCGGACTGGTTTACGGAGTAGTTTCCGCACTGGTAAAACTTCGCGGATTAACTTTTGTTGAACGCCTCTTTCCTTCGGTAGTGGTTGGCCCAATTATTTTACTGATTGGGTTATCGCTTGCGACAGATGCTGTTGATATGGCTAAAACCGATTGGAGTTTGGCAGTCGTAACTTTAGCAACTGCTGTTATAGTGGTAATCTTTGGGAAAAAGATGATTAAGTTGATTCCTATTTTTATTGCCATTACTGTTGGTTATATCGTAGCCCTCATCTGGGGCAAAGTTGACTATTCCGCAATACAAGAAGCGGGCTGGATTACCATGCCACAATTTACGGCGCCAAAATTTAGCTGGCAGGCCATTCTTTATATGATTCCGGTGGCTATAGCTCCAATAATTGAACACGTAGGCGACATGTATGCCATTGGTGGAGTTTGCGAAAAGAACTTTATTGAAAAACCGGGATTGCACAGAACACTTCTTGGAGATGGGATCGCCACCGGATTGGCAGGTTGTTTTGGCGGAGTACCCAACACCACCTACTCGGAGGTTACCGGAGCAATTACCCTTACCAAGGTAACCAATCCATTCATCCTACGGATTTCTGCTATTACAGCATTGGTTTTTGCTTTTGTTGGCAAGATCAGTGGCTTCCTGAAAACCATTCCGGAAGCAGTACTTGGTGGTATCATGTTGTTACTTTTCGGAATGATTGCCTCTATTGGTATTAAAACGCTCGTCGATTCAAAAACTAACATGGATGAAACCCGCAACCAGGTCATTGTTTCCATTGTGTTGACGGTTGGTATTGGCGGGGCTGTTATTCAGTATGGCACTTTCTCGCTGGCCGGAATTGGATTAGCAGCGGCTGTTGGTATTATTTTAAACTTGGTATTACCGGCAACTAAAAAGGGAGATTAGATATAAACTTCCAGGAACGAGTTACCAATGTCGGGGACTAACGAAGCTCCTATTTTTAAAAATAGGAGCTTCGTTATTTTCAGCAATGCCGGAAATCAATTCGTCTCCTGCTTTTCAGGCAAATACCGCCAAAAGCGTCGCGGCATATGCTGGCGTTGCAGTTTCAGGTTTTTGCGCTCTTCAATATTGATGTGTTTAAAGTAGGAGCGCCACAGTTTTTGGTAAAAATCTTCACTCTCATAAAGCAACTCCTCTTTCACCTGGCCATTATAAGCATTAAACTGCTTTTTGGTAAGCACCACTTCCTCCACCTTTTCGTTACCATACAAAATGCCGTAGTTGCGCCGCAAATCATAGATAAGCCAGCGTTGGTCGGTAAACCTTTTTTGATAGTGATTGATGATTAGCGGAATGACATCGTATTTGGGTTCGATACCGCAAAAATACATCCGGTCTTTGGTACGCTGAAACCTTACAAACTGCAACATTCGCATAGCTTCCTTTTTCACTTTTTGCGAGGCTTGTGTGAGATGTAGCACATCGGGGTCGCCATAATCAGTTTCCAGGGTTAAGTGCCCGCTGAACATTCGACGCAGGAAGCGATAGATTTTCATTTCAATACCTAGTTCTTCCGACAGATAAGCATAAAACAACAATTGTTTGTTTTTCCCCGACAAGTGTTTTTGAATTCCCTTCCAAACCCGCTCAGCTTTTTTGGGATTGGTTGGAATATCAATGCTTTCAACAAAAAGATAGCGCTGCTTGCCATATCGCGAACAAATATCAACCGGAAAATCTTTTCGGCTGTAACAATCGAAAACGCAGGTTAAAAAACCCTCAAAAGTATTATCGTAGGTGTATATTTTCATTACTGAAGACTAGATACTGGACACTGCGACTAATGCAGCGTTGGCAAAACCGGTTTAAAATCGGCAAACAATTTCAGTTGCGTGTCCAACGACTTTTTATATTTTGAATCCATTTCGCACAGCAATTTGTGCTTTAACCGATTAGGCTCCCACCCCATTCCCGGCGACGAAAGTTCGTTACAAGTGATAAAGTACTTGGCTCGTTTCATTACTATTCCCAGCTTTTTTAGGTGCAGGGAATTTAGCCGTCGGTGTTTGCGTGCCAGAATAATTTTCTGTGCCGACTGCACTCCAATTCCGGGAACACGCAAAATCATTTCGTAATCAGCGCGGTTAATATCTACTGGGAAGAGATGCATATTCCGGAGCGCAAATCCCAGTTTTGGATCGACTTCGAGATCAAGAAAAGGCTGGTCTTCATTTAAAATTTCCTCAGCTTTAAAATGATAAAAACGCATCAGCCAGTCGCTCTGATACAGTCGGTTTTCGCGTACCAACGGTGGTCGGTTAACAGCTGGCAAGCGCGCATCGTAACTATTCACCGGCAGGTAACCCGAAAAATATACGCGTTTCAGATTCTGCTTTTTGTACAAACCCGACGAGAGTAAAAGTATCTGTCGGTCGGTTTCGGGAGTGGCTCCAACTATCAATTGTGTACTTTGTCCGGCCGGAGCAAAACGCGGTGCTCTTCGGTACTTTTTACGCTCTTCTTTGGCCACAAGAATCGAGTCGCGAATTTGTCCCATAGGCGTAACAATATCAGGGTAATTCTTTTCCGGAGCCAGCCTTTTCAGGTTTTGCTCGGTTGGAATTTCCATGTTTACACTTAGTC
>DASQBW010000071.1:0-5435 GCA_035635015.1 Draconibacterium sp.
GACAGGCTTCAATCCAGTGTGTAATTCCCAGTTGCAGGCACAGGGGCAGATGTTTTTCATCCAGTAGATTGCGGCACAAAAATTTTAACGACACACTTTTATCGGTATACTCCATCTGTTGGATTTCCCCCGCTTTCAGCAAGGTATAATGCAATTGTTTTGCCGCCTCGCGCTCCGTTTCAAATGGGCCCGACGTTGTGTTTTTTAGCCGTCCGCGAATGGCGCTGTACGTTTTGCGCCGTTTTTGGTCGAGGGCGAGCAACTCTTTTGTTCGCACACTACCGTGATTTTTGCTTATGGCAAGGTCGAGGGCTTCCAGCGCCTCTAAAAATTTTGTATGCTCTGCGGCTATTTGCAGTTCTTCGGGAGAGAAATTGGTTGTTTGCTGTTGTATAAAACGCATAAAAGCCTGATGCTCGCTTTGCGACAGCCTGTGGAGTGGGAAGGAATTAATTTTTTTCATAACCGTAGGTTTTGAGTGACCTTTTGCAGTTGGCCGAAAGTAGTATTAGTGGCAATTTTGACTATTTTAAACGAGTGTTTATATAAATAGATACCAATTATGCCTTAATAAAGTTACGCTATTTTATAACACATGTCAATAGTGGGGTAACTTTATTGTATCATAGTTTATTACAAATGATGAAAGTATATATGATCTAAAAACATAATATATGATTGATATTAAAATAAACTATGAATAAAAACATAGAATATTACAGATATATAAAAGAAATAAGATAAATAAACATATTATATTATAATATATGAAATACGATATGATAATATTAATCCGACTCAAAACAAGAGCGAATAGCATAAAATATATTGATTTGTAAGTCGCTGTAACTGGGCTGAATGCCAGTGTTGGAAGAGGTGTGGGCGTAGTATTGCTGTGTATCGGCAGCAATTGTGTTAAGTTGGTGGGTTAATATGATGGTGGGGAGAGAAACTGGTATTGGGCATTCGTTATTGTTCATGACGCTGGTGCCGGGCTAAATCCCGAAGTAGTTGCTCACTGCTTACCGCCAGGCTTTAAACATGGGGTTAGTGAACTCCCGACAGAAAATGGGCTTTAGCCCTAACGTTGGTATTCCCATTCTTTAGTCAACCCCATATTGTTTTTGTTAAACAGATTACTAACTTTAAACAAAAAAGAATCAACCCGTTGAATGCCTACCCTGAAATAAGATTTACACAAGAAGTTGGGTTCCACACCCAAAATGGAGGTATAACCCAACCTACTAATAGGGATATAACCCAACTTGTTGGGTTGCACGTATGTTGTATTACACTAAAGAACAGATAACTACATGGAGTTTCAACAATATTATCCTACATATAATTACAAAGAGAGAGATGTCGTTCTTGCTGAGTTTGAAGAAGCTCAGAAAATAGCGAATACTCAAAGTAAACTATATGGACAATTAGCAAATTTTTTAATAGCATTTGTGACTGTCGGAATTACTTTACTATTAAAAACTTCTGACAAGTCGACTAATCAGGCAATTGTTATAGTTAAAGAGAATGTGATATTCTTCGATATTTTTCTGGGAATCATAGGCTTGGTCATTCTTCGGTATTTTATTGAATTGCAACGAACAATAGTGATAAATAGTCGAAAGGTGATAACTCTTAGACGTATGCTTGGACTAGATTACGGACTTTTGCAATTAACTATTCCAAACTGGAGAGTTGAAGGTGCTACAAATCCATTTGCTGTAAGACTTTTTCCTGGTTGGTTAAAATTTGGAAGTAGTCCATTTTGGATAATTGCCTTGACTTTAAATGTTTTTTGGTATTTCTCATTGCCTTCAATTAACTATGATTTAATTACACAATATTGGTATGTAATAAATATTCTAATTACTTTTTTTTATGCTTTAGTATTTCGAATACAATTGAATGAAACTCATGAATCATTTTATCTTTTGACTGTAAAGAACATTTCAAAACTGCTTAGAATAAAATTGATTAAGGATTTTGAATATGTTTTGTATCGCTCAAAGCTTTCTGTAAATGAGAAAGATAGACTAAAATACAAGACACGTAACGTCGAACAGATATTAATTGAAATCGAAGATTCAAGGTTCTATAAGCATAAAGGAATCGATTTTAAATCAATAGCACGTTCCGTGTTAAGCCTTTCAAAGAGATATCGTAAGAGAAAAGGCTTATTAAAAAGTGGAGGCTCTACAATTACAATGCAATTATGTAGAACCTTATTAATTCCATCAAATCAGAATCCAATAAGAAGGAAAGTAATCGAAATGCTTTTATCCATATGGTATGAAAGACAATTTTCAAAGATTGATATTCTCGCATTTTACTTAACGTCTGTCAGATTTGAAAAAAGAATAAATGGGATTATTTCAGCTACAAAATATTTTTTCCCAGATAAAGAGGAAAAAACTTACTCTAATGAGGAAGCTTTTTTCTTGATAGAGAGATTATCAAATATTTCCTCTACATATAGAAAAGCACGAATTAGAAACTTGTTTGATAGAATCCCAAGTTCTATTGAAATTAATTGGGAATTATTATTGAAGATTTATGAAAAGCAAGAGAGAAATCACGCAATACAACAAATGTAACCGTTGCCACTGCTGGCGCGGATTTGCAATCCGTGCCCTGGTCGAAAAGACCAGAAATATATTATAAAGAATGTAGCCCTATAGTAACTCAACCTGAATAAAACAAGCATAACATGAGTAGGAAATACAAGTTTCATAATCCGGATGGTGTTTATTTTGTTTCTTTCGTAACAATGGGCTGGGTTGATGCTTTTACGAGAAACGAATACAAGAATCTGCTGTTAGAGAATTTAAAATATTGCCAGGAGCACAAAGGATTAGAGTTATTTGCCTGGTGCATAATGACCAATCATTTGCATTTAATAATACGGGCAAAAGAAGGAGTTGACTTGCCCGGTATTTTACGCGATTTTAAGAAATATACCAGTAAGGCGATAAAAACAGCTATAGCTGAGAACATTCGGGAAAGTAGAAAAGAATGGTTGTTAAAACAGTTCGAAACACCAGAAGGTTTTCGTTTCTGGAGAGCAGATAACCAACCGATAGAATTATGGAGCAATAAAGTGATTGATCAAAAGATTGACTACATCCACCAAAACCCGGTTGAAGAAGGTTTGGTTTTTAAAGCCGAGGACTATGTTTATAGCAGTGCTATTGATTATGCCGGAGAAAATGGTTTACTGGATGTAATTGTAATAAAATAGTATTGCTTTCAGCAATGGCACGGATTACAAATCCGCGCCAGCGGGGATAGCTAATATTTGTTTCATTTTGCCAACTTTTCGGAGGATGAGCTTATCTTTGAAACAGATGTTAGAAGAGCTGTATGACGGGAGTCTGTCACGTACGGTTCTGTGAGAAGCTTAGGGTGAGATTCCCTTTGCCTACTCGACTACTAACCGTTGTAGCATATTATGACAACTAATATCAGAAAATATGAAGAATAATTTTTATGTAATGGTTATGGCTCTTTTTTTGACTATGGGCTGTAAAACTGAAACAAAAAACGTTGAAGAAGTTGAAAAAACCGAAATTAATATAGAGTTAAATGTATTAGGCAATTACGTTTCTGACGATTATTCGAAGAGAAGTGAAGGCTATGATTGGGTAGCCATATCAGTTTCAGAAACAAAAAATAGTCATTTAAATATTTCAATCCGCTCAAGAGCAGACAAGAAAAAACCGACTTGTACATTTGATGCAGTTGCTAAAAAAGTAGATGACAAAGTTTACCAAACTCAAATTGATGGGAAAACCATTTTGTTTCAATTTACTAATGCCCAACTCAATATAACTACAGAAAAAGAAGAAGACGAAGGTTTATTGTATTTTTATTGCTCTGGTGGTGCAAGTATAGGTGGCACATACTTGAAAATCAATGAACTATTGGATCAAAGTCAAATTGACAAGACGAAATTCAATAGAGTACTAAGTTTACAAGACGTTGGATTTAATGTCTCTTCAATAGAAAAAGATGGCAAAAACACCCTAACAATTATCACATTTGGCTTACACGAGCGTGAATACAACGAAACATTCAACATTGACGGTGAAGAAGTAACAAACGCAGAAGTTGAGGACCTTAATTCTGATGGCTCACCTGAACTTTTTGTTTTTACCCAGTCAGTTGGAAGTGGAAGTTACGGAAATGTGTACGCTTTTTCCGTTAACAATAAGAAATCAATGAGTGAGGTATATTTTCAACCTACAGCAGAAAACAGCGAGATAAATAAAGGATATATGGGCCACGATGAATTTTCGCTAGTTGAAAATACTTTAGGTCAACGCTTTCCAATCTATAACGAAGGTGATACAAATGCTGAACCAACTGGAGGAACGAGACAAGTTTCTTATAAACTAGTTGAAGGAGAAGCCATGAGAAAACTAGAAGTTGATAAAGTCAGAATATTAAAAACTACCGCCAACAATTAAGTGTTGGGGCGGGGTTCGGTGGTACCCCCGCTCGCGCCGATTTGCAATTGGTGTGTCTTCGATAGGATTGAAATGAACTTATCAGCCTGCGGCTGAGGTACGGATTACAAATTAGCTTGAGGCTGATCTTCGATTTGCACCATCGGAGCATAAAGAACATAGAAAAATACATCACAAGTATTTTTTCTGATTTACGTTTAAGCTTGAAAACGCAACCAAACTGGATTTAAAGGCATCATATTTTATGACAAATAATTAAAAACTAAATCATGAAAACCATAAAAATTCTAATCTTAATTGGATTATTTGCAAGCCTATTTAGTTGCGATAAGGACGACACTGAAGAAATAGATAATCCTGATGTTGAAGCTTATATTGAACAATTAAAATCAGATCAATACCAATCTGACGATTTGCCTGAGTTTACCTCTTCAGATATTTCGGCATTGCTTCTTTATATTAATGACAATAGTGTTGTTAATAATTTTCCTCATAGCCCGCTTTCCTCTTTTGCACCTCACTATCCACCTGATTACAGATTGGGAGTTCTTGTATTGTGGACTATTGAATCGATAAGAGTTGTATCATGCAACAATACACATTATCATCGATTTCCTTCTCAGCACCCATTCATAAAGAAAAAAAACGAGCCACTTGAATGGATTCAGAATCACGATGATGAAGCATATAATTCAGTTAGACAAGCTTACATTAAGTGGTGGGGAGAAAATAGAAGTGAAAAGTTTGGTGAAATTTGTAGTATTGACCCTTTGGAAAATACTAATTACAGATGGCATTAAAGGTTAAAAAACCAGGGCATAACAAAAGCTATATGTAATGTGGGGTTCATTGGATAATTCAACCGTAGTTCCTCCGCTGGCGCGGATTGAAAAGGAAAACGTTTCAAATTCCCGCGCTCCACATAGCCAAGCCGTTACCTTCTTTTTCTCCTAAATCCCGGGTTTTGAT
>DASQBW010000072.1:0-2070 GCA_035635015.1 Draconibacterium sp.
GTATTGCTTTCCGGATGTGCCAGTTTCGATGCTGAAAACCCGCATGCCAACCGCCAGCGAAAAGCAGAACTTTGGATTTTGGATAAAAGTTACCGGCAGCCACCAACACGTTTAGGCACTAAATGTTCGGAAGGGCCTGCAGTATCGCGTAAAAATATGAAAATTGCATGGACGATAGCGGCTGTTCAATATCCTGAAACCATGGAGGAAGGGCAATACAGATTTTATATGGCTGATATTGTTTATAACGATGGAAAACCGGAACTGGTAAACAAGAAAAAAATACTGGACAATAAAAAGGATGTGGAATTTGTAGATATGGAAGTGCAGAATTTTATACCACCTGCCGAAACATCTATCATTTTTTCTGCTTATCAGTTTCAGGGTACTGAAGTGATGAAGCTGGACCTGGAAACCGGAGAGGTGAAAAATATGTCGAATGCACCCGGACAGTATGATGAGCCGGAAGGCATTTATCCGGATGGAAAATACACACTTGTTGAATGCGACAGGGAAACCGGAGCAGTTGATATTTATCGACTGAGACTGGATGGAACAGGAGATGACCTGGTAAGAATGACAAATTTTAGTGATTACGAAGGGTATAAAAGTTCGAATCCGGTGGTAAGCGATGACGGAAAATATATGGCTTTTCAGATGGCCCGATCGACCGATCTTGCCGGTATTGGTTATGGTATATTTATTATGGATTTGGGAAAAGCCGGTAAATAAGTAGCATTGAGAACTTGTGGAGATTTATACAATGATCATTCCAGGTAATAAATCTCCATGATGTTCTCCATTATTTTTTTATAATCGATGTTTAAGTTTATCAGTTTTCCTGTATGAATATCGAAAACCCAGCCGTGTATTCTAATGCCTCTTTCTCGATATGCTCTTTGAACGGACGCAGCTTTTATTACGTTTACACACTGTTCACGCACATTAAGCTCTACAAGCCTTTTATAGCGGTCGTTTTCGTCCTTAATTTCATTGAGTTCCTCTTTGTACATACGGTAAACATCACGAATATTTCTTAACCACGGATTCAGTAATCCAAGGTCTTTCGATTGCATAGCAGCTTTTACTCCGCCGCAATTGTAATGTCCGCAAATCACTATATGATTTACTTTTAAATGTACTACCGCAAAATCGATAACCGACATGGCACTTAAATCGGTGTTGGGAACCATGTTTGCAATATTTCGGTGCACAAAAGCATCGCCCGGCGAAACGCCCATTAGTTCTTCGGCAGTTACCCTGCTGTCAGAACAACCAATGTATAGAATATCAGGGTTTTGTCCTTCTGCCAGATTTTTGAAATAGCCGGGATCGATAGCCATCTTTTCCTGAACCCACTTTTCATTGTTTTTGAAGATTTTTTCGATTTTCATTTTAATTTGCTTATGTACGTGATCTCGATTTTTTACAACGGTCTTAAGTTATTAAATGTTGAGGATAAAGGCTAATTTTTTGTTATGACGAAGAGCAGGATTTTATGTAATCAGGCGTGTAATTCTGTTCACGAAGTATATATTACTAAATAAAATGTTTCATTCTCTGATGCAACGACTTTGTTTGAAGATTTTTATAGGAAAGAGTGTGTAAGATGAAAAAGGAAAGGGAACTTATGCTACAGTAATTATTTTTCTATAATATTGTATAGTGTAAAAACAATTTGATACCGTAACCAACTAAAACGAAGTAATGCCTGTTCTGCATAAAATTTATGATTTCAGTTTCCCGTAACTTATTTGATTCGCATTCTTTGCACTTTCCTGAATCATCAAAAATTATTGGTGCAATTCTAAAACCAACTTCATTTAATAACTAAAAAAATAAAATTATGAAACAGTATTTAATCGGACTTACATTGTTTTTCGCGATGTCAGTTTCCGTATGTTTGGCACAGCCGGCGGTAAAAGAAGACTTTAAACCATCAACTAAAAATCAACCGGGGCAAGAATATCCGATGGTAAATTCTCAGGGGTACGCGCGGTTTCGCATTGAAGCACCCGAAGCCAAAAGCGTTGTTGTGAGTCTTGGACTTGGTGGCGCCCGTGGAGGTAC